>CAIPNE010000738.1 GCA_903866355.1 uncultured Gammaproteobacteria bacterium | reverse complement strand
TGGTCAGCGCGTGCGCCCGCTAAGCCCCGCAGATTGTTCAGCATTCGCAACACCATGTCGGTCGGGGAGGCTGGCCGCAGCGCTAACTCGGCCGGCACCCCGCTGTCGGCGATGCGCTCGTCGCGTTCGTGTGGGGGGATCAGGGTCATGGTGAACGGATCGCCCAACGCGCCTTCCAGCGACACCAGAAAATGCCCCGGGAAATTGATGCCTACTGGTGCTAGGTTCAGCATTTCCGCCACGCCTATCACGACCGCCGCAAGGCTAATGGGGATGCCGCGCTGCGTGCGCAGCACGAGTTCCAGAGCGCTGTTGCCGACCTCATCGTAGCGTTCGGCACCCCTAAACCCTGCTACCCGTAAGCTATCGAGCAGTGTGACGGCGCTGGGGCTAGGTCCGACCTGCGCCGCCAACGCGCGCAGACGCGCTCGGCACCACGCCACATCGGTGTCTGGGTGGACGAGCCGCGACACCAGCAAAGCGCCTTCCACGGCCCCTTCGGGCGCTGCCGCGAAGGCTCTAAATTCCCGTTCCAGTGGCAACATTCGCCAATTGTCCTGGGTTATTGCGCGGCGTGTAGCAGCGCTTTGACCTGCATCACACGTTCGCGGTGGCGCAGCTCTTCCGTCCCATTGAGGCGCAAGAGCTGCGCGATGTCGGGGTTGGGTTCGGCATCTGCCCAAGCTTGGTATTGCAGATCGCCCTCGACCTCGCCGTTTTCCAGTAGGCCATACAGTTCTTCAGATAGCGGAATTTCGGCCGGTGCGAGCGAAAAAAATGGATTTTCTTCGATCGGTGGCAGCTCGAAAGCGGGCGCGCCGCGCAGCTTCAGGGCTTTGAGCATACGGTGCGCATGGCCGCGTTCTTCGGCGGCGTTACGGGCCAACAAAGCCCGTGCTTCTTCATGCACAACCCCGCGGCCAAGGATGTCGTAGAAGAGTTCGCCATAGGCTTCGATCAGCGCGATGACTTTGAGGTCTTCGTTGCTCAGCGCCGGGCGGGTTTTCAGAAAAGCGAAAGCCTCGAAGGGGTCGCGGGGATATTCATCGGGCAAAACATACATGACGGAGTTCCTGATTTAGGGGATCGAAAGTCGCACACTAAAGGAGCCGCGCGCACCCCGCAACGCGTGGCCGCGTTGCGGTCACGGCTAGTCATGCACGGGCTCCTGTTGAACCATCTCCAAGGCCTTGCGAGGGTCGGCGGTGGCGCCGAGCGGCCGGGCCGTCACCGCGGGCCGCGCAGCGTAAAGTGCAACACCCCGCCCGCGACCTGGCCTGCCTCGTCGCGCACCTGATAGCGCAGCCAATAAGGACCGGCGATGAGGTCTTGCGCCAGCGCGCACCGCAGCATCCACGCGCTTGCCGCGTTATCGTTCAGCGTTTGGGTGCTGCCATCCGCGCGCGTGAGCAGTAGGTGGGTATAGCGTTTGTCGAGGCGGGTGTTGAAGCGCAGCTCAATGGCGGGGGGCAGCGTGGCGAGGATCGCCCGATCGACGGGGATGGAATCCATCAGCACGGCTTGCGCGCGGGCGGCAGGTGACAAACTGCTGGCCGCGGCCAGTAACATCAAGGCCAGCCCAGCCGCACGTAAAGGGTCTTGGTAACGCATGGCCAAAGTGTAGCCAATTGCGCGCGATGTGGCCCTCGGTGGGTCTTTGCGGGCCGCGCCGGCCGCCAGCGGCTATAGTGCTGCCTTACCAGCGTGGGATTAGGTTTGGATGGTTGATGTTCTTCCGCCGGCAACACCGGTGAGGGCCGCGGCGCCTCGTCACTGGCACATGTTGGGTCTGGCGGTACTCGCACAAACGGCGGTGTCGGTCATCACCCAAGGTGCCCCCACGCTAGCACCTTTCATTCAGGCCGATTTGGGCTTAACGCGCGGTGCCGTGGGTTTGTTTAACTCCGCGCTGATCGCAGGGTCGCTGACCATGATGCTCGTGGCAGGTTGGGTGGTGGATACCAAAGGCGAGCGCGTGGCCTTGGCGGGTGGCAACTTCATTGTGGGTATTTTTTGCATTGCGATCGTGCTGACGCAGGGTTTCTATTCGGCTTTGTTGATGCTCTTTGCCGCCGGCATCGGTGGGGCGTTCCCTACCCCTGCTGGCAGTAAGACGGTGATGAATTGGTTTCCGCCCGCGCTGCGTGGCACCGCGATGGGGATACGTCAGACCGGCATTCCCATGGGCGGCGCCTTGGCCGCCGCGGGGCTCCCGCTGATCGCCCTCGCGGTGGGTTGGCGGGTTGCACTCGCCGTGGGTGGGGTAGGCTGTTTGCTCAGCGCGGCTGTCTGCTGGCTGGGATACCGTGATGCGCCTCCCGCACGCGTCGTCGACAAGCTCACCGTCGCCGCCGAGCGACCCACCGCCGAGGCCACGCGCCATATCGTCATGTTGGGGCTAGCGGGTGGTTTGCTCACGCTGGGGCAGTTCACCCTCATTACTTACTTGGCGATTTATCTCCTCGAGACCCAGCAGATTCCGGTGGCGGTTTCAGCCAGCTTATTGGTTGGGGCACAAGTAGCTGGGGCGGCGGGGCGCGTGCTGTGGGGAGTGGGCAGTGATCGTTTGTTCAACCACCAGCGCAAGCCCGCGTTGCTCTTGGCCAACGGGCTTTCTGCTATCGGTGCCCTCGTGATTGGTTGGCTTCCCGCGGGCACTTCGCTATGGGTCATTGCACCGCTGATTATCGTTTATGCCTTCAATACGCTGGGTTGGCACGGTAGCTGGATCGCGATGTTGGTGGAGATCGCCGGCGACGCTCGGCAGGGGCGCACGGTGAGTTTGGGGATGACCATTATGTATCCGGGCATCATCGTGCTGCCGCCATTGTTTGGCTGGTTTGTCGACCACACCCACTCGTGGACTGGCGCTTGGACCCTGCTCAGTCTGGTGCTAGTGGCGGGCCTTGTGCTGGTATGGCAAGTGCCGGAACGGCCGCGCTGGGGCTAGGTTCGGGGGTGACCAAGTCCGGTCGCCCGGCCAGCTGGGCCAGCGTCAGCAGCCCAGGCTGCACCTGTACGATGTTTTCTTTGCGCGCTCGCGGTAGTCGCTTGATGGCGGATTCCAGCCGCAGCGCGGTCCCACGGGTGCCGACACTCACGCTATAGGCCAGTGTGAGCGGACCTCGGGCCCGCAGATATTTTGCGCCCCGGCCACCGGCATGCTCACCCAGACGCCGGATGACGTCGGTGGCGATGCCGGTATACAAGGCGCCGAGCCGCGTGCGCACTAAATACACCCACCAGCTGTCCGGCCGTGACGCATCCATGCTCATGCTGCGGCTAGGGCTTGCCCGAGGGCTTTAATAGCAGCCCAGCCAGACCGGCGAACGGCCGGTCGGTACCCACGGCGGCGGCAGCCTTGGCGCCACCGGTTGGGTTGCGCGAGGCTTCAATCAGGCGCTGATGCTCATTGTCGTGGCAGTACAGGCACAAGAGCTCCCAGTTGCTGCCATCCGGCGGGTTGTAGTCGTGGTCGTGGTTACGGTGGTGCACCGTCAGTTCTTGCAGAGTGGCGCGCGTGAACTCGCGGGTGCAGCGTCCACACAGCCAGGGGTAGAGCTTTAACGCTAGCGCGCGGTAGTCGCGCTCTCGTTCTTCGCGCGCCAGTCTGGCCTCGCGTACCACGCGATCGAGTTTGTTGGTGTCCATCGGAACTCCTCTGCCGGGCAAAATGGGGCGGTACTGGCAGCATAGCGTTTGCGGCGTCGGCCGGGGTGGACGTCCGGCGTCGGGCCAAGTAGCGTGCTCCTCATTACCCACCAGAGAAATTCTCCTCATGTTTGCGCGCAAGGACAATCCCATCACGTTTAAAGGCATCGACCATGTGGTGTTGCGGGTGACCGATATCGAACGCAGCCTGGCTTTCTATGGGGAGATTCTGGGTTTGGCGCTAGAACGGGTCATCGAGGGGGCGCAGATTTATCAACTGCGCTGTGGGCGTAATTTGATCGATTTGGTGGTAGCCCCGTTGGGTAGCCAACTCGCGCCCAGCGAGCAGCGGGGGATGGAGCACCTGTGTTTGATGGTGCACGGGGATTTTGCCGCCATCCGCGCGCATCTCGCGGCCCATGCCGTGCCCATTATTTTCGGACCTATCGAGCTTTATGGCGCCACGGGCTTCGGGACCTCCGTTTATATTCTGGATCCCGATGGTCATCGATTGGAATTAAAGGCCGACTATTCGGAATATCCGCAGCGTGTCGCCGGCAACGGCCCGACGCTGGGTAGCACTCGCCCACCCACGCCGCCCGCGGTGGATTGACCGGCACGGATGCGTCTTCTTGGTGGTTTGTTGCTTCTGATCGTGCTGGCCGCGGCCGCGCTGCCGTTCGCCCTGTTAGCGCCAACACCGGCGGTGGAGGGGGGCGCAAGCCTCGACACCTTAGGACTCACGCGGGCCCGCGCGCTGATGCGTGAGCACGATCCACGGCAGTTGCACGACGGTGAAGTGCGCACCATCAAGGTCAGCGCAGAGGAAGTGGATCTGGTCCTCACCTATCTGCTGCACTCACTGGGCGGCAGTTCGGCGCGGGTTTTCTTGGCACCCCAGACCTTACGCGCGGCATTCACCGCACAGGTGCCGGCTAATCCACTGGGGTCTTTTCTCAATGTCGAACTGGCGCTCGCGCAAACAGACACCTTACCCACGCTGACCCGCCTGCGGATTGGGCGGCTAGAGTTACCGCGACCCCTCGCCCAGTGGCTGGTGCAACAGGCGTTGAGCGCGGCCTACACGCAGGCGGGTTTAACCTCGCCGGGTAGCTTGGTGCGCGCGGTGAGCTTTGGCGCCGGGAGTGTCGCGCTGCGTTACGAATGGCAAAGCAGCGTCGTGACAGTCCTGCGCAACCAACTGATTCCCCTCGCCGAGCAAGCCCGTGTGCGGGAGTTCCATCAGCAATTAGTGGCCAGCGCGAGTCGCTATGCGCGGGTGGTCAGCCTGCCAGATTTGGCGGCGCCGCTGTTTGCTTTCGCGTTGCTGCGCGCGCCTCATGGCGATCCCGTGGCAGATAACCGCGCCGCCCTTTTGGTGTTGGCAAACTACGTGACGGGTAAGCGTTTAGCGATGCTGTTACCGGACGCCGCCAATTGGCCGGCGCCCCACCGCTTGTCGGTGCGAATTTATCGGCGCGAAGATTTAGTTCAGCATTTTGTTAACTCGGCCTTGATCGCGGCAACCGGCGGCGAAGCGCTGGCGCAGACTTTCGGTTTAGGCAAAGAAATTGATGATTCCCGCGGCGGCAGCGGCTTTAGCTTTGTCGATCTGCTGGCGGACAAAGCCGGCACGCGCTTTGGCCAAGGCGCCAGTGCTTCGCGTGACAGCGCCATCGCCGTGCAACGGTTTGCCAGCGCCACGCCGAGCCAGGGCGCTTGGATTCCCAACCCCGAAGGCTTGCGCGAAAACCTGACCGAGCAAGTTTTTAAGCAACGCTATGGTGGGGTCGATGGCGCGGGTTACCGCGTGGTGCTGGGCGACATTGAAACTCGTCTGGCCAACCTGCCTTTACTGCAATGAAATAGCCCGGCGAGCCTTGCGGGCACTCAATGACCTAGACTTTCTCACCCCGACCAACGTTTGGAGCACTTTATGAATTCCCCGATGCGCATGAATCATATTGGCATTAGCGTGCCCGACATCGACGCGGCGGCACGCTGGTACTGCGAAGTTTTAGGCTGCTATTTACTGGTGCCGCCGGTTGAGGCGCGCAACGATGGCTCGCATTTCGGCAACGTGGTGAAAGATATTTTTGGCGATCGCTTTGAATCCGTGCGCATGGCGCATCTGTCCACTGCCGATGGCGTCGGCATCGAATTGTTCCAGTTCGTGGAACCGGCAACGCGTGCCCCTGCTGACCCGTTTGAGTATTGGCGGGGCGGTATTTTTCATTTTTGCCTCACTGCCCCAAATATCGAAGCAGTGGCCGAGCGCATTGCGCAGAACGGCGGCAAAGTGCGCAGTCAGGTCTGGAAGCTATATCAAAATAAGCCTTACAAAGCGGTGTACTGCGAAGATCCGTGGGGCATCATCGTGGAGTTGTGCAGCCATCCCTACGAGCAGTTCTGGTCCAATTTGGCCCCAGCGCCGCAGCCCTACGAAGGCTAAATCGGGTCACGGCGAGGCAGCCTATACGTGGCCCCGCCGCGCCGCCCGGCGGCGCACTCGGTTGGCGCTTGGATAATCAGGGGCGGCGCGGTAGCCTCCCCCATCAATCAGGAGATGGCTTGAGCATGAACCGCTATACGATCATCGATGTAGATACCCATGTCACCGAAGTTGCCGACCTGTGGACGAGCCGCGTGCCAGCGCACATGCGTGATGCGGTGCCGCGCGTTGAGACCGATGCCCGTGGCCGCGATTGGTGGTGGCTAGGGCGCGACCGCATGGCGCCTATCGGCCTCACCGCTACTGCTGGGAGGGGGGATTTTAAGCAGCCGCCGCGCGGTTACGCCGATATGCACGCGGGCGCTTTTGACGCCCAAGCGCGCTTGAAATACATGGACGAAACGGGCATCTGGGCGATGGTGATGTACCCGAATGTCGGTGGTTTCGGCGCCCAAGAATTCTTACGCCTGCGCGATCCCGAACTCATGCTCACCTGTGTGCAGGTCTATAACGACTGGCAGACCGAATGGGCCAGCGCCGACTCGCGCCGGCTGCTGCCGATTACTTCGATTCCCTTCTGGGATGTGGCGGCGTCGGTACGCGAAATTCGCCGCTGCGTGGCGTTGGGTCATCACGGCATTCTGTTTACCGGCGACCCGCAGTCGTTCGGCATGCCGGTGTTGGGCGACGCGCACTGGAACCCGCTGTGGGAAGCGGCGGTGGAATTTGGGTTGCCCATCAGCTTCCACATCGGATCCGGCAACATGGAAGGCGGGCTGCTGCGTGACAAAGTCAAAGCCTACGGGCGCATGGCCGCGTTCGCCGAACTCTCCGTGGATCTTTTTCTCGGCAACGGCCGACAGCTGTGCGATTTGCTCATGAGCGGGGTGCTGGCGCGTTACCCAACTATTCAATTTGTGTCGGTAGAAAGCGGCATCGGCTGGATTCCGTTTGTGTTGGAGGCTCTCGACTATCAATTCACGGGTAATCGGGTGGCCGAAGACCGGCCAGAATTCGACCGGCTGCCGTCCGCTTATTTCGCCCGCAATGTGTTTGCCTGCTACTGGTTTGAGCAAATCGCGCCGCGCCGTTTGCTGGACTCGGTGGGGGTAGACAACATCCTTTTTGAGACCGATTTTCCGCATCCCACGTCGCTCTACGGCGATGAAGTGGGGCGCCGCATCACCAGCGGTCTGGGCGAATGCGACGACCTCACCCGGCACAAAATTCTGTGGGAAAACGCCGCCAAACTGTACAAAGTTACCCTGCCCACGTGACCAGACACCGCATTGCTGTGATTGCCGGCGACGGTATCGGGCGCGAAGTCGTGCCCGAGGGGTTGCGGGTACTCGATGCCGTCGCCAGCCGCTATGGGCTAGATTTGCATTTTGATTATTTCGATTTCGCCTCCTGCGACTACTACCTCCGCCACGGGAGCATGTTACCGGCCGACTGGAAAGACCAAGTCGGCGGCCACGACGCGCTGTTCTTTGGCGCAGTGGGTTGGCCCGCCAGCGTGCCCGACCACATCTCGGTGTGGGGGTCGATCCTCGCCTTCCGTCGTGAGTTCGACCAATACGTCAATCTACGCCCGGTGCAGTTGATGCCCGGCGTGCCCTCGCCGCTGGCCAATCGAGCGCCCGGCGACATCGATTTTCTGGTGGTGCGCGAAAACACCGAAGGTGAATACAGCCACATGGGCGGCCGGATGTTTGCCGGCACGGAGCGCGAACTGGTTATCCAAGAAACCGTGATGACACGCATCGGTGTAGACCGCGTGCTGAAGTACGCTTTTGAACTCGCTGCGAGCCGCCCACGCCAACATTTAACCTCTGCCACCAAGTCCAACGGGCTGTCGATCAGCATGCCTTTTTGGGATGAGCGGTTTGCGGCGATGGCGCTGCACTACCCGCAGGTGCGGGTGGACCAATACCACATCGATATTCTGACCGCGCACTTTGTGCAACATCCCGACTGGTTTGATGTGGTGGTTGCCAGCAATTTATTTGGCGACATCCTCTCGGACCTTGGGCCTGCGTGTACCGGCACCATCGGCATTGCGCCCTCGGCCAATCTTAATCCGGAGCGCCGCTATCCCAGTTTGTTTGAACCCGTGCACGGCTCGGCGCCGGATATCGCCGGGCAGGGTATCGCCAACCCCATCGGGCAAATTTGGTCGGGCGCCTTGATGTTAGATTTTCTCGGCTACCGTGCGGCGCACGACGCCATGGTGGATGCCATCAAAGCGGTGCTTGCCGCAGGTCCCGGCCACGCCCCCTTGACCCCCGACTTAGGCGGCCGGGCGACCACGGTGGAACTGGGGCGGGCCATTGCCGAAGCCATCGCAATGCCCGCTGAGGTGTCGTGTTGAGCGCTATGAGTGACGAATCCCGCGAACGCATCGAACTAAAAATAGCGTATCTGGAGAGTGCGAATCAGGCAATGAGCGATGTGGTTTACCGCCAACAACGCGAAATCGACGCGCTGCGCGAGCGCGTGGGGATGATGTCTGACCGCTTGGAATCACTGCTCACGGTCGCGACCGCTGAGGATTCGGCGATCGATCCGGCGGCCGAGCGGCCGCCTCACTACTGAGCCTGTGGGTGGCAAGATTTTATGGCTCTCAAAGCAACTATTTTTAAAGCCGCGCTCCAGGTCAACGATCTGGACCGCCATTACTATCAACAACACGCCTTAACACTGGCCCGTCACCCCTCTGAGACCGACGAACGCCTGATGGTGCGGGTGCTCGCCTTTGCGCTGCATGCAGGTCCCGATCTGGAATTTGGCAAAGGGATTAGCTCTGAGGAACCCGCGCTATGGCAGCGGGACGCGACCGGACTCATCGAACTCATCATCGAACTGGGCTTGCCC
>CAIPNE010000737.1 GCA_903866355.1 uncultured Gammaproteobacteria bacterium | reverse complement strand
TGCGCGAATCGCAAAGCGCAAATCCGGTCATTTTGCTGGATGAAATCGACAAAATTGGCAGTTCTTACCAAGGTGATCCAGCTTCGGCGCTGTTGGAGGTACTCGATCCGGAACAGAACGCCGCCTTCCTCGATCACTATCTGGATGTCGGCGTAGATTTCTCCCGCGCGCTGTTTATTTGTACGGCTAATCAGCTAGACACCATTCCCCGAGCGCTGCTGGATCGCATGGAAGTTATCCGCTTGCCGGGTTATGTCACCCAAGAAAAAATCGCCATTGGGAAGCGGCACTTGCTGCCCAAAGTGCGGACCCGGGCCGGGCTCAAGCCGGCACAACTGCGGGTCTCAGATGCCGCTCTACGCGCGGTGATTGATGGCTATGCACGCGAAGCCGGGGTGCGCAATTTGGAGAAACAACTTAACCGCGTCGCACGTAAAGTGGCGCTCCAAGTGCTGACGGACAGCACAACAAAAGTGACTATTTCGCCCGCAAACTTGGTGGAGTATCTGGGCTTGCCGTTGTTTCGCGAGGAAGTTCCCCAACGCGGGGTGGGCGTGGTGACGGGGCTCGCGTGGACGGCGATGGGTGGCGCCACCTTAGAGGTGGAGGCGGCGCGCGTGCACACCAAAAACCGGGGTTTTCGTCTCACCGGTCAGTTGGGGGACGTGATGCGCGAATCCGCCGAAATTGCCTACAGCTACATCACGGCTCATTTGGCCGAGTACCAGGGCGACCCGGTGTTTTTTGATGAGGCGTATGTTCACCTGCATGTGCCAGAAGGCGCTACGCCCAAAGACGGACCCAGCGCCGGCATCACCATGGCCACCGCCCTGTTGTCGCTGGCGCGGAATGAAGGATTGGCCCAGCCCTTGGCGATGACCGGCGAACTCACCCTCACGGGGCGGGTGTTACCGGTTGGCGGCATTCGCGAAAAGCTCATTGCGGCTAAACGAGTGGGCATTCGGAACGCCATTTTGCCGGCGGCTAATCAACGCGATTACGACGAGCTACCGGCGTATATCCGCGACGGTCTGACGGTGCACTTTGTCGCGCATTTCCGTGAGGTCGCGGCGCGGGTTTTTAAGCGAGGCGGCACAAAATAAGTACGCTTACTTGCCGCGGCGGTCAGCGCGGATAGGCAACGCCGTAACGGAAACGCGCTATGTTGTCGCGCAGCGCGATTCTGCGCTGCGTTTGTCCGCAACTTGCGAGGTGTCCGCCGCATGTCCATCGTGACTAGCTTCGAGCTGCTCAAATATCGAGCGACCAAAATCGTGGCCACCGTCGGCCCGAGTTCGCGCGACTTGGCGCAGGTGAGCGCCCTGATCGGTGCGGGGGTCGATGTTTTTCGCGTCAATATGTCGCACGGGACGCACCTCGAACATGCCGCAGCGATCGCCGTGATCCGGACCGAAGCCGCCAAGCGCGGCACACACACGGCTATTCTGGCCGATTTATGCGGACCTAAAATTCGCATGGGCCGTTTTGCTGTTACTCCCACCACTTTACTCAACGGATCTGAAACAACACTGACGACGCGCCCGGTGGTGGGACACGCAGGGTTAATCCCTTCGCAGTACGCGGGTATCGCAACGGACGTGCAGCCGGGCGATCGCATTTTGCTTAACGATGGCGCGGCGGAACTCAAGGTGCTCTCCATCGCGGGGACGGAAATACATTGTCGGGTGGTGCAGGGCGGGATAATTGGCGACCACAAAGGCATCAATTTGCCGGGCGTACGGGTGTCGGCACCCTCGCTTACGGACAAAGACCGCGTAGACGCTCAGTTTGCCGTGGCGCAGGGAGTCGATTTCATCGCCTTGTCCTTTGTGCGCGAACGGGCCGATGTGGAGTCGTTGCTAGCTTTGTTGGGGCCGGAGGAATCGCGGCCGGCGGTTATCGCTAAGATTGAAAAGCCCGAAGCGCTGAGCAATAGCACCGAGATTCTCGACGTTGCCGACGGCATCATGGTGGCGCGTGGCGATTTGGGCGTTGAACTCCCCCCCGAGCAAGTGCCCGCCGCGCAGCGCCAGTTGATCCGACTGGCGGGACGTCACGACAAACCCGTGATTGTGGCCACCCAAATGCTGGAGTCCATGATCACCAGCGCCCGCCCCACTCGGGCGGAGGTTACGGATGTTTCTAATGCGGTCGCCAGCGGGGCCGACGCCGTGATGCTCTCCGGCGAAACCGCGGTGGGTGCTTTTGCCGTTGAAACGGTCGAAATCATGAGCCGCATTGTTTATCAAACCGAGTCTTACCAGTGGCACACTCGGCCCCGCGGGGCGCGGGCCACGCGGGCTGCGGAACACGGTGATTTGTCGGCGGCAGACGCTGTGGCGAGCGCGACAGCGCAGTTGGTGGCCAACACACAGGCCTGCGCGGTGGTGGTGATCACCACCCGTGGTGTGACCGCCGCGCTTGTCTGCGCGGCACGTCCGGCCGCGCCGGTGGTGGTGGTGTCGGCGGATCCGGCCACTTGCCGTCGCATGAGTTTGTACTGGGGTGCTGTGCCGGTGTTGGACCTTGCCACCGGGCAAGACCACCCCAACATTTTGGCGCGGCGGGTGGTACAACGGGTCGGGCTTGCGCGCCCCGGAGATTTCATTGTGTTGGTCAGGGGTTTTCATGCCGACCCCAATCTCAACACACCCACCATCACGCTGTTGATCGTGTGAGGGTGGGTTCCCCGCGCCGGGTCTAAAACGGAATGTCGTCGTCGAAATCCGGCGGCGCCGAGGGTTGTTCGCGCGCACCGCCGCGCGCACCACCACCACCGCCACCACTACGGGCCGCGGGAGGGGCGTCATAGCCGCCGCTCGCGCCACCACTGCGGCCAGCTGCGGGGGCTTCAAAGCCACCCCCGCCACCTCCGGCGCGTCCACCCAGCATTTGCATTTCGCTGGCGATGATTTCAGTGGAAAAGCGTTCTACGCCTTCTTTGTCGTTCCATTTGCGGGTTTGGATACGCCCTTCCACATAGACCTGCGAGCCCTTCTTCAGGTACTCGCCCGCGACTTCGGCCAGCCGTCCGAAAAACACCACGCGGTGCCATTCGGTGCGTTCTTGCTGGTCTCCTGTTTCTTTATCGCGCCAAGATTCCGCTGTTGCCAGCCGGATATTGGTGATCTGGCTGCCGCCGCCCGTGCCGTAGCGGATTTCCGGATCGGCGCCGAGATTGCCGATGAGCATTACCTTGTTCAAGCCGCGAGCCATGGGTGTTCTCCATCTTTGAGGTTAGGTGAGTGGACGCACAGCCTTGCGCGCTCCTAAGGATTCTAATGCACGTCCCGTCCTGTGCGTAGAACCCGTCAATACTTCGGGGCGAAGCCGAGGCACGAGGGCTCAGGCGCTGGCCGTGGCAACCGGTGGGTGTGCCGCGGGGCGGCGCACGGTAAGGGTCCACCAGCACAGGCAAAGTACCGCCACGGCGGCAAACACCGCGCGCGTGCCGAGGTGGCTAGCAATCCAGCCGCCACTCACGCCGCCCACAAACATGCCGATGAACTGGCCGGTGGAGTAGGCGCCCAACGCCGCGCCTTTGCGGGCCGCAGGCGCCGCCCGGGAAATTTGGCTGGGCAGCGAGGCTTCCAAAAAATTGAAGCCCGTAAAAAACAACGTGAGGGCCGCCCCGACGGGCCACACGCGGGCCGGGACTAGCCACAGCAGTAATTCCCCGAGCCCTACACAGACGATCGCGCCGGCAAAAACCCGCCCACTCCACGCGGGGCGGCGGGCCAGCGACAGGGCCGGGCCTAAGGCGACGACGGAGAGCAGCAGCACCGGGAGGTAGATCCGCCAATCGTGATTGGCGGCGAGGGAGAGTTCTTGAGACAACACCACCGGAATCGAGACAAAACTGGCGGTGAGCGCCATATGCAAGAACAGCACGCCCATTTGCAGGCGTAGGAGTTCGTGCCGGTCACCGTTGAGTTCGGGGGGCGTGGCCGTTGGTCCAGAGTCGAGATGCTCAGCATTCGGCGTGGGCACGCAGGTCCACAGCAGCACCAGCGCCGCCAAGCCCAGGCCCGCGCTCGCCAAGAACACCCCGGCTAAGCCAAAGTGCGCGTCTAGGAGCGGACCCACCACAAAGGCAACTGAAAACGCCGCCCCGATGCAAATTCCAATGACGGCCATGGTTTTAGTGCGCTGCGTCGCCCGCGTGAGGTCGGCTGCCAGCGCCAGCGTGGTGCCCGAAACCGCACCCGCGCCTTGGATCGCCCGGCCAACCACCACGCCCCAGATGCTGGCGGCGTTGGCGGCCACGGCACACAGAAGGCTGCCCGCCATAAAGACCAACAGCCCCACGCTGATCACGGGCTTACGGCCTACCCGGTCAGACCACCGGCCGAAAGGAATTTGCAGGCTGGCCTGGGTTGCGCCGTAAATACCCAGCGCGAGCCCAATCAGCAGCGGCGTAGCGGCCTCGAAATGTCGCACGTAGCGTCCGAGCACCGGCACGACCATAAACAGGCCGAGCATCCGCATAAAAAAGACCGCGGCAAGGGCAAATGCAGTCCGCCATTCGGCGCGGGTTGTCGGGTCGCTGTTGTTCACAGGTGAATTCGTTTTGCCGGGAAGATTGGAATGCCCGTATATTACCCGCCCGCCGTTTCATCAGGCTAGCGAGCATCTCCCGGCATCCCATGGATCAGATCCGCCTGCGCGGCGCGCGCACTCATAATCTCAAAAACATCGACCTAGACCTCCCGCGCGACAAACTCATTGTCATTACGGGCTTGTCCGGTTCCGGTAAATCGTCGCTCGCGTTCGACACCATTTACGCCGAGGGCCAGCGGCGCTACGTGGAAAGCTTGTCGGCCTACGCCCGTCAGTTTCTCTCGGTGATGGAAAAACCGGATATCGATCACATCGAAGGCCTCTCGCCGGC
>CAIPNE010000736.1 GCA_903866355.1 uncultured Gammaproteobacteria bacterium | reverse complement strand
CCAGGCGACGCCGCGTGGCCACGAACACCGCGGCCAGGTGCGCCCAACAAGTTTTTCATGGTGTCAGCTGATTGCCATGTGCAAGAACCCAACGATTTTCTCAGCGCGCGCATGGCGGCGAAATACCAAACGCGCCTGCCGGGTATCGTGTTGGGAGGTGATGGCGCGCAACTGCAGAAAAGCGAGGGCTTCCGTCCTATCCGGATCGGCAGCTTCACGTTGGCAGGGGAAGACCTCGAGCGCAGCGTGTCCGGCAAGACTCCCGCGGAGCGTCTGGCCGCGCTGGCGCGCGATGGGGTGGATTGCGAAGTGTTGTTCCCCAACAAGGGGCTCACTATTTGGGCCACCCCCGATGTGGAATTCAGTCAGGCCATGTGTCGCGCCTATAACGACTGGGCGTGGGAGACTTTTGCCGAATACAACGCACGTCTAGCGCCCATGGCTTGCGTGGCGAGTGCGGATATCCCCGGCGCCATCGCCGAAATCAAACGCGCCGCCCACCGCGGTTTTAAAGGCTTGTGCCTACCCTGCAAGCCGATATGGGGGCCGCCCGATCACGAGCACGTGAATTACAACCTGCCGCTGTTTGACCCACTCTGGGCGGCGATTGTGGATTGCGACCTACCCATCACCTTTCATGTTTCTACCGGACGCGACCCGCGAACCGCACGAGGCAACGGCGGGGCGGTGATCAACTATGCCGTGCACTCCTTGGCGCCCACCATGGAGCCACTCATTAACTTGTGCGCGTCAGGCGTGATCGAGCGTTTTCCCACACTGCGTTTTGGCAGCATCGAGGCGGGCATCGGCTGGGTGCCGTGGATGCTCACAGCGATGGACGAGGCCTATCACAAGCACCATATGTGGGTGCGGCCCAAACTCAAGCAACTGCCGAGCGATTATTTTCGCAGCAATGGCTTTGCGAGTTTCGGTGAAGACCCACCAGGCCTCGATTTAATGCGGGAGTATGGGCTAACGGACAATTTTCTATGGGCTAACGACTTCCCCCATCACGAAGGCAGTTGGCCACATTCGGCCGCGGCCATCGAACGGACCATGGGCAAGCTCAACGACCAAGAACGCGCCCAAGTGCTCGGCCTGAACGCGGCACGTATTTTTAAATTCCAACGCCCGTAGCGGGCTAATGCTAGGCTTCCCGCTCGCCCGCCGAACTAATGCTCGGCAAGCGTGTCACAACTCCCAGTGTCACTAAACCGGCGCTAAGTGATGAAGGTGCAGTCCCGAGCTGCTTCTGAAATTTTTAATAAGAGTCTGAAATCTAATGAAGTCGTTCGCAAAATTATTTGCAGCCGTCCTCGCAGTAGCGCTCGTGGTAGCTGCGCCAGACGCCTCGGCACGCCGCTTTGCCAGCAGCAAATCGTTCGGCAAGTCCTATCAAACCTCGCCCTATAGTGCGAACAAAGCCACCCCGGCACCCGCCTCCCCCCAGGCAGTGGGCGCATCGGGCATGAGCCCGGGCACTAAAGGCATGCTCGGTGGACTGGCGGGCGGCCTGTTGGCGGGCAGCCTCTTGGGCGGACTAATGAGTGGTGGCGGCATGGGTGGTGGCGGCGGTCTCCAGTTGATGGATATTCTGCTTTTTGGCGGCCTTGCCTTCCTGCTCTATAAATTTCTGCGTGCACGCACCCCAGCGACCAACCGGGGTTCCGCAGCCTACAGCGGAGCCGGGCCAGGTGCGCCGGCGGCACGCCAAGTCTTCGATTTCGAACACCTCGGCAACTCCAACCCACGCCCGGCACTGGTGGGGAGT
>CAIPNE010000735.1 GCA_903866355.1 uncultured Gammaproteobacteria bacterium | reverse complement strand
TCAGCTCACCACGCGAATCCACCGTCCAGGTCATGTCACCCGTGGAAAGTGCCTCATCCGCCATCCCGTGAACAGCCATCATGACCAACAGGCCAAAGCAGGGGGCAATGAGGGTTCGCAAAAGAATCATGCCCGGAAGTGTGAGCAGCGCACCCGCCTTTGGCAAGAAGGCATGTCCGGTCTGCCCTCAGCCCATCGGGTAGGGCGCGTTGTCCCCAACGCGCCGTCTCCGAACGGCGGATGAGGGATCATCCGCCCTACCATCATCCTTTTCGAGGATGTGCTCGTGGTTAGCTGGCAAGGTAGGGCGCTCTCTCCCAGGACGCCGTATTCATCCGGCGGCTGGTTCGGAGAGCCAGCCCTAACTGCCTTAGATATGTGAATGGCCGTGAATACCACGCCGCCGCTCACTCGGTTCAGCAGCTCCCGCAAATGCTCGCACCCGCTGGCCTGCATGGGCGTCTGGCCGAGGATGTTCGCGCAGCGTTGGAAGTTGCCGAAATGCTAGTCGTCGAGATCGTTGCGGTCTGCCAGCGCTACGAGCGTCGGGTTCTGCATCGCCGGATGACCGTCAGGTTCTCTGACGTTGTAAGTCAGTTCAATCAAAAGCCGCTCTCGTGGGAGGACTGTGCGAATTCCTTTACTCCGGAGGGTTTACTTATCCACCAGCAATTTTGCCAGCGAAGAACCACGGGGTAGGCCGCGGCTACCTCTAGCGAGAGCAGCTTGAATATTTGCCCACTTCTCTTCGGGGGCGCTCAGCACTTCACCAGACTTTTGGTTCGGCCACTCGCCGGTTTTCCGTCGGTGTGCTTTAGCCCATTTTAGAATCTGCTCAATAGTCAGGTCTGGAAGGGCCATTCTATTTCTGACACCACGCTTCTCTGCCAGCAATTGTGCCAGCGAAGACCCGCCGGGCAAGCTACGTTGACCAAGCGCGAGCGCCGCTTGGATACTTACCCATTTCTCACCGGGCGCGCCAACCACATTGCCGGACAATACTTTCGGCCACACATCGGTTTTCTGCCGGTGCGCGTCAGCCCATTTTAGAATCTGCTCAATAGTCAGGTCTGGAAGCGCCTGCTTATTCCGGACGCCTCGCTTCTCCGCCAGCAATTTTGCCAGTGAGGAGCCGCCGGCCAGGGTGCGTTCACCGCGGATAAGCCCATTTTGAATGCTAGCCCACTTCTCGCCGGGTGCGCCAATCACTTCACCAGAGTTACTGTCCGGCCATACACCGATTTTCTGGTGATGTGCGTCTGCCCAGTGAAGAATCTGCTCAATGTTCAGGCTTGGGAGAGCCCTTATATTCCGGGCGCCTCGCTTCTCCGCCAGAAGTTGTGCCACCGAGGAGGCACCGGGCAAACCGCGAACACCTCTTCGGAGTGCGCCCGAAATACCACTCCATTTCTCGCCGGGTGCGGCAATCACTTCACCAGAGTTCTGGTCCGGCCATACACCGGTTTTCTGGTGATGCGCGTCTGCCCATTTTAGAATCTGGCTAATGGTCAGGTTTGGAAGAGACTTGATATTCCTGACGCCCCGCCTCTCAGCTAGTAGTTGCGCCAGTGAAGAACCTTTGGGCAAGCTACGTTGACCTTGTGAAAGCGCGGCGTTGATATTTCCCCATTTCTCGCCCGGTGAGCCGAGCACTTCACCGGACTTCTGATTCGGCCATTTGCCGGTTTTCTTGTGGCAGGCATCAGCCCATTGGAGAATTTGCCTTTCAGTCAGGTCTGGCAGATCTCCTTTGTTTCGGACGCCCCGCTCCTCGGCTAGCAGGCGTGCCAGCGAAGATCCGCCGGGCAGGCCGCGACTACCTCGGGCCAGCGCGGTTGTGATACCAATCCACGTTTCACCAAGTGCGCACCGCACTTCGCCAGCATTTTCTGTTGGCCACTCGCCGGTTTTCTGGCGGTGCGCCTCTGCCCATTTTAATATCTGCTCAATAGTCAGGTCTGGAAGCGCCATGCTATTTCTGACGCCGCGATTCTCTGCAAGTAGTTGCGCTAGCGACGAACCGCTGGGCAGGCTGCGTTGACCAAGCGCGAGCGCGCCATTGATGTTCCCCCATTTTTCACCCGGTGCGCCAAGCACGTCACCGGACTTTTGGTTCGGCCACACACCGGTTTTCTGGTGATGTGCGTCTGCCCAGTGAAGAATCTGCTCAATGTTCAGGCTTGGGAGAGCCATTATATTCCGGACACTTCGCTTCTCCGCCAGAAGTTGTGCCAGCGAGGAACCTCCGGACAAGCCACGACGACCATTGACTAGAGCCGACGCAATCGCGGACCATGTCTCATTGGCTTCGCCCGGCACTTCACCAGAGTTTCTGTTCGGCCAGACTCCGACTTTCTGATAGTGCTGGTCAGCCCATTTTAGAATCTGCTCAATGGTGAGGTTTGGAGGAGGAGTTATCGACCGGACGGTCCGTAGATAAAACGCATCGGCAAATGTCGCGTTGAGCCGGGTGGGCAAGTTGATGGTAATCTTCGCGGGCAGATGGGCACGGACTTTTCCCTGCTTGCCGAGGTTCGTTCGTAAATTATCCAGTTCGCTGGCCAACTGATCGTCGTGCGACCGCAGGGCGCGAAGGACACGCCAGACTTGCTTGAACGAGGAGTCTTCCAGAACTTTATCCTCGTCCTCTTCGCTCGAAATATAGACGGGCAGGATGATGACGCCATGCTGCTTGCGGTCGGCCTTACGTATGGCGCGGCCCACAGCCTGAATGATGTCCACCTGCGATTCCTTCGGGTCGATGAACGCCACGCCGTCCAAGGCGCGAACGTCGATGCCCTCGCCGAGGCATCGGGCATTGGTCACAATCCCACGAGCAGGCGATTGCACTTCGCGGAGACGGTCGAGGATGGCATCGCGCTTACTGCTGGCCATGTCACCGGAAACCAGTTCTGTCCAAATCTGACCTGAAGGGATGTCAGCCTTCGGCATCCAGCGGATGAATTGCGGGAACTGTTCGGCAAACTCACGGGCGCGGGCGACCCGTCCATGAAACGTGATGATGCGGCGCAGGTCATACTTCTTGATCGCCTTGGCCACGGCGATGTGGCTTGTCAGTGTGCGGGCATCGGTAACCGTTTCGCCGTCCAGCGTAACGAACACTCCCTGTTCAGCATACTTCCGATACATCGGGTCATCCACGCCGATGATCTCCACGCGGTAGTCGGTCAGCAGCTTGAGGCGAATGGCATCCGAGAATTTAAGCTCGTGGAAGACAGGGCCAAAAACCTTGTGATCATCCATCGACACCAATTCCAGCCCCATCGAATCCGCCCGACCTTTTGACGCCTCCGAGGCAATGCGCGGGGTAGCTGTCATGAACAGCCTCTTTCGAGCCGGAATTGCCCCTGCGTCCAGAATGGTGGCGAATGCGCCCGACGCCAGACCGGCGCAACGGTGTGCTTCGTCAGCGATTACCAAGTCAAACGGCTTCAATTTGTGCTGCTTGAACGCCAGCGCCAAGGTGGGAGTGGATTGATACGTAGAGAAAACGACACGCGGGCCGGGTCCTTGCATGAACTCCGCGATCTCGGATGCGTTGGTTGTGGCAGGCACCCCCATCTGGCTGACATGGGAAACGAGATGGTCCTCGCTTCCAATTGTTTCGTCAGAGCAAACCGGCAGAAAACGGAATGGGCGCACTCCGCTCTTGGCCCAATCGCTTAAAATCTGGGAAACCAGAGACAACGACGGCATCACCACCAGCGTGTGCTGGGAGTTCATTGCTTCGAAAACTCGCAGGCCAATGAGGGTCTTGCCAGTGCCGCAAGCGCGGATGAGTTGGCCCCGGTCCTTTGAGCGGAATCCACGAACCACGTCGGCAATGGCCTGTAATTGGTCCGGGCGTGGATTGTGTGGCGCTTCCTGTTTGGCAGAGAGATCGTCGGGTGATGAGGGCCAGTTGAGTTGGCGATTATTGAGGTCAGCGAAGAACAGGCAGCCAACCTGCTTTTCCTGACCTTGAATGACTTCACTGGCGTTGTGTCCGAGTCCCGCTGCGGTGGCAATCAGCAGACGAAAGGAAATTTTTGCCCGCGAGGTTTCACTGAGAAAACGATCAATGTCATTCTTGGTGACGGCATGGTTCTGAGCGTAAGCCTTTGACTGGATCGCCCAAATCTTCCCATCAAAGGTTTCTGCGATCAGGTCTATCCCCTTGTCACGTCCCCAACGGCCCGGCCAGTCGTCCCAAAGCCAAACACGCTTTATTTCGCGATTATAGGCCTGGTCGTTCTCCAGAAACCATTTGCAGATCTCTTCAAATTGTCGCCCGCGCCGATGCTCGTCCGGGCTGAGACGGTTAAACAGTTCAAGGATTGAAGCCATTTCAAATTATCATTGAAAAAACAAGAGGGCTGTATGGAGGTCGCGAGGGAAGGTAATAGGTCCCTCGACTGAAGAAGGGCCAAAACCAAACTCGAAGCCAATGGTGTCGGTGGCTGTGGCTGGTTTTCGTGCCATGGGGGTGATTTCCTGCCGAACTGCCGCCATGGAAGCGGTTCTTACGATCAATAGCAAGGAAAGGTGGAGGGGGAGGGAAAGCTGTGAGGTGAAGAGTTATTGGTTATTGGTGATGGGAGGAGGGAAAAGCAGACAATGGAAAGCAGAAAGCTGAAATGACGGAAGGGGGCGGGGCCGAAGGGGTGGAGGGGGAGACACGCGCG
>CAIPNE010000734.1 GCA_903866355.1 uncultured Gammaproteobacteria bacterium | reverse complement strand
TGTCAACACCAAGGCGGCCAGGGATGCCTTTATGCAGGCATCGATCACCACTTCGCTACCCACCACCAACTCCACTGGCGCGCCGCTGGCCGCCGGCGCCACTTGCCTGACCGCCTGCACAAAGCGCCGCATGGCACCGCTTTCGTTTAGGTCTTCGCGCGCATAGACCTCCACCCGCGCACGCCCATCACCGGTGACATAACGGGCCCGCAAGTCGGTGGGCAGCGCGTCGGCACGGATGCCTTCCGTGCTCAAAAGTTCGCCTAGCTTTTTAAGGGTTTGGGGTAAATCCCCCAACAAACGCGCGCGCAGCGCCGGCATGGCAGCCGGCTCGCCAGCCGCACTCCCCTGCAGATTATCCAGCGCGCTCGCCAACCGCTGGGCACTGGCCGCTACCGCCGGCACGCTGAGTTGGGACTGACGGGCGGCCAGGGTTTTTGCAAAAGCGGCGAGCGCCGCCAGCTCTGCCGCCGGCGCGGGCGGCACTTCTGGGGCAACATCAATGACCCCTATCAGGGCCAAGCGCATGCCATCGATGATTGCCAGTTTTTCGGTTTGCTCAGCGGGGACATAGCTGGCCAGCGTCACGGCTCGTTCCACACTGGGCAGTTGCGCCAACTGGGCGCTCAGGCGGCTAGCCTGAGCTACGGACGGCGAGAGAATTTGGATGTAGTAAGGGGAGCTGTCTGGGTCGGCCGCCAGTTCCAAAAACGCGCGCACCGCCGGGGTGCTCGGGTCTTTGAGGTTGACGGGATTGGGGTCAAATTCCGCCCGTGGCACCAGCAAGGCGCTGCCCACCGCCAGCACTAGCGCGGTCCAACGGATGGTCGCCGCGTGCCGGATAAGCCCGCGAGCAAAGCCACCGCTGCCCGCCGTGGGTGGCCGCAACCGCACCCGTGGCGCGGGCAGCAAAGACAACAAAGCGGGCAACAGAGTGAGGTTAGCAATGAGCGCCACCAGCATGCTAAAGCTAGAAATAACGCCCAACTGCGCCAGCCCGCGATAGCTGGTGGGGACGAAAGTAGAAAAGCTAATCGCTGCACCCACCGCCGCTAACACCAGCGCACCACCCGCGCCGCTGGCAGTGGCACGCAAGGCCTGCGTGCCGCGCTGCCCGCTCTCGCATTCTTCCCAGTAGCGCATGCCAAATTGCACGCCAAAATCGACGCCCATACCGATAAACAGCACCGCAAAACACACCGAAATAATATTTAAGCTGCCCACGCAATAGGTGGCCAGCGCGGCTGTCCAAATCAACCCACAGCCCAGCGTCAGCAACACCGCCAACACCACGCTAGGCGAGCGCAAACCCCACATCAGCACCACCGCGACCAGCCCAAAAGACAACAGTGTGGTGAGCTTGGCGTCGGCCGCCACGCCCACCAGTTCTTCGGTGTCCATGGGGGTGGAACCGGTGAGGCGGAAAGTAACCTCAGGCCACTGCGGCTGCATTTCGGCCAGCAACACTTTCAGGGCTTCGAGCGCCGCCGCTTGGGGTTGAAAACTCACCGCCGCTCGCGCCGGGTCAATCAACACAAAAGAGCGCCGGGGCGTGCTGCCTGCAGGGCTGGCAAATAGCTCGTCGCGCCAATGCATGGAGCCTGTCGTGGGGCCAGCCAGTGTGTTTGCCAAGCGCTCGAACACCCGCCCTAGCCCGGCTTGCTGGTCGGTGTCCAAGTCGCGCTCCAGCGCTGTGCGCAGCGTGCCAAACAGCCCGCGCAAACTGGGATCCTGGGAGAGCGTGCCGAGCATCGGTGCGGCCTCCGCCAAGCGTTCATCCAGGGTCCAGAGTTCGGGGATCGACAGATATAACAAACCGTGGTGACCGAAGAATTCGCCACCACCGGGCTGCGACAAAGCATGCGCAATGTCGGGGCGCTCGCGCAGGCGCGCCACCAGTGCATTGGCGGCATCCTCGGCGGCCCCCGCGTGGGCCGCCTGCGTATACACCACGATATCGCCCGGCAAATGCGGGAATGCCGCGGCCAGCGCGCGGTTGGCCTGCCGATACGGCAAACGCACGTCGATCATTTCGGTAGTGTCGGTATCGATGCCTAAATTTTCCACCGTGTAGACCACCGCCAGCGCGGTGAGCAGGCCGGCGGCGACCATCACCACCCAACGTTGCGCCACCGACCAACTCACTAGCGAGTGCACAATTCGGCGCGGTAGCGCGCTTAATACTGGGGACATAGAACCTCTGTGAATAGGGTGTGGTGGCGGACGCGGCAAGCCGAGATTTTATTATCGCAGCGGTGCGTCCTCACGCAGCCGCTCGCGCGCGCCGCTGGGGCCAAGGGTGATGCGAACAGCCCAACTGCAGACCACAGCGGCCGCTGGCAAGTTGCGCGACTGGCCGCACTCTAACCAAGTTTCGGCGGGATCTCATGCCCCTATTTGCCTAGCCTCGACCGCTGCCCGGTGCCTTAGATGGCGGCTGGCACTCGGCGCAGGCCTCAACAGGCAGCGCATTGGGAAATC
>CAIPNE010000733.1 GCA_903866355.1 uncultured Gammaproteobacteria bacterium | reverse complement strand
TGGGGTTGCCCCAATGAGCGGCGATACCCTAATTTCCCCACTGAGCTTCGGTTTCGCGGCCCACCGCGCCCAGACCCATCAGGGGCTGCTGGCGCTGCTCGATAATCCGGAGTTCGTCAGTCTGCTCGACCAACTGCCGGTGGCGGTCGTCGTGACCGGGCCGGACGACACCGTGCGGCTGTTCAACGCCAGCGCCGAAAGCCTGTTCGGCCTGCGGCAGGAAAGCGTGCTGGGGCAGCCCATCGCTCAGCTGGGAACCCAGTCCCTGCTCGATCTAGAGGCCTTCATCAACGGGCCAAAGAACAGCAGCGCAACGATACGCGCCCGACGCGGCGGCGCGAGCCATGCGGCAAGCCGACGTCAGATCGTGGTGTCCGGCGTGGTCGGGCCATGGACGCTTTATCAATTCACCCCGCACTACGAACCCCCGCTCAGCCCTCAGCGCCCGACCCGTCCAGCCAATTCGGTGTTCTTATTGCCCCCGGCGCTGGTCGGGCAGATCGACAAAGCTAGCGTGGCACTGGCGCGCAAACTGCCGGTGTTGCTACTGGGCGAAACCGGCGCGGGCAAGACCCTATTGGCGCGCCGTATCCACGAGGCCTCTACACGCGCCGGCGGGCCCTTCGTGCAGGTCAACTGCGGCAGTATTCCCGAAACGCTCTTTGAGTCCGAAGTGTTTGGTTATGAGCGCGGCGCGTTTACCGGGGCCCTGCAGGGTGGCAAGCGCGGGCAGGTGGAACGGGCGGCCGGTGGCACGCTGTTGCTGGACGAAGTCGGGGAAATCCCCCTCTCCTGCCAGGCCAAGCTGCTGCAGTTCCTAGAAGACGGCACGGTGCCAACCCTCGGTGCGCAACACGCCCGGCATTGCGAGGTCGCGGTGATCTGCGCCACGAACCGCGATCTGGCGGCGATGGTGGCGGCTGGCAGCTTCCGCCGCGATCTCTACTACCGCATCGCAAGCTTCAGCATCCGCCTGCCGGGTCTGCGCGAGTCCGGCCTGTTGCCCACCCTGATCGACCACCAACTGGCGCTGGTCAACCGGCTGCGCGAACAATCCCTGCAGCTCTCCCCGGCTTGTCGCCAGCAACTGCTCAGCCACCCTTGGCCAGGCAATGTGCGAGAGCTACGGCAGGTCATGGAATACTTGGCGGTGATGGCCGATGCCATCGCGCTGCCGGCCCATCTCCCAGAGACTTTCCGGTTGGCACCAGCACGACCCGCGCACGAGAACGCAGGCAGCCTGCGGGCGCAGGTTCGCGAGCTCGAACGGCAGCTGATCGAACAGGCGGTGGCCAGTGCCACCAGCAAGCGCGCGGCCGCGCGGCACCTCGGCATCGATGTCGCAACCCTCATCCGCAAGGCCCGTGGTGACTAGCCATCGGCTACCGCTCGCCTCAGGGCCGCAGCAGTTGTTGCAGGAGTGCAGCAGTTATCCCGGCAGAGGTGAAAAAATCACGTCCAAACGACTCTTAGTGACTGGCACGTCCCTTGCCAGTTGCAGTCATATTCTTCGCTCGTCAGTGCAATAAGGAGATGCCGGTGCCCGTCCAGAACCCCAACGTCTATGTCGACAAGACCGCCGATTTCATGGCCTTTTTTAACGAGGCCAAACGCCGTGAACTCAAACCGCTGGTGACCGCGGCGCTGCTCGCTGAGCATGCTGAAGACCCGCGGGGGGATCGCTCGCCGCACAGCACCTCGCTGCAAGACGTGTTGAACTACCTGCACGGGCTGCCAACCGACGGCAAGTCTTTCGCCTATGCCGAACTACCCTACCAGCGCTACCGCTTGGGGATCCTGCGCGGGCGCGGCAAGGCCCCTACGCTGGACGACCCGCGGGCATTCGCGACCGAGCGCGCCGCCGTGCACGCGGTCTTCCTGCAACGTCTCGTGGCGTTGGGACTGTTGGATGCGGAGGCTGCCAAATGAGCTTTCAACAAATCCGCGGCTACTGCGACCGTCCCAATGTACGGCCTAGCGAAACACTCGATTTCTTCCTGAGCAGCCCAACCCCCGGTGACTGCGTGACGAGCCTAGTTCGTCTGGTCCACGGCGACCGTAATCCGGCCGGCCCCGGCTACAAGGAAGAGGCAATCCCTTCGGCGCTCGACGCTCAGCAAACAGTAGGCACCCAGTTCACCCAGGTGGGCGCCTATGTGGAAGTGGCCGACACGGCAAACCAGCTGGACGGTGCCACGGGGCTCAGCCTGCATCTTCATCTGTGGTCTACCACGCCGGGCAAACGGCAGGGCGTGATCTCACGCTGGTCAGAAAGCGCGCGCGCGGGCTGGGCGCTGCTGATCGATGACGGCCATCTGGTGCTGTCGGTGAGCGACGGCACCCATGCCAGCCATGTGCGCCTGCCGCAGGCACTCTTTCCGGAAGTTTGGTATTCCGTGGTGGCGCGGATTGACGTCGCCGGCGGCACCTTGAAGCTGTCGCAAGTGGCAACGATCAACAGCGTCAACAGCCGTTTCGGCCCGATGGTCAACCTCGACTCCGACGGCACGGCGAGCGCCCCGCTGGCGGCACCGCCCGGCACGCCCGCCGTGCCGCTGTTGATGGCCGGTCTGGCCGAAAATAGCAGCGCCAGCCGGCCGCGCGTGGTCGCGCTGTTCAACGGCAAACTGGATACCCCCCGGCTGTATGGCCGGGCGCTGAGCGATGCGGAAGTTGCCACACTGCACGCGGGCGACACCGGCCCAGCCCCGCTGGCGCATTGGGACTTCGCCGCCGGCACCACGCGGCGCGGGATCCCGACCGACGAGGTGCGCGAGGTGAGCGGCCGCGAGCTGCACGGCCTCTGCATCAACCAGCCCGATCGCGGTATGACCGGCTGGAACTGGGACGGGCTGGAAGAACACTTTGTCCACTGTCCCGAACAATACGGCGCGCTGTGGTTCCACGAAGACAGCCTAGATGACTGCCGTTGGGAGCGCTCGCTGCGCCTCACCATCCCCGCCGATCTGCCCAGCGGCTGCTACGCCTTGAAGCTGACCCAAGCCGACAAAACCGACCGTGTGCCGTTTTTCGTGGTGCCGCCGCAAGGCACTGCGACGGCCCGCATCGCCGTGGTGATGCCCACCTTCAGCTATCTGGCCTACGCCAATTCGCAAGTCCTGCTCAACGCCGCCACCGGGCAGTCGGTGATGGGTGTGCTGACCACGCTGGACGATCTGGACATCGAACTGAACCTGACCCCCGCCTGGGGCCGCTCGACTTATGACTACCATGTGGATGGTCGCGGCGTGCAGTACAGCACTTGGCGCCGACCTATCTTGAACCTGCGTCCGGACTACCGGCACGAGTTCGGCTCGGTGTGGCAGTTTCCAGCGGATCTGCACCTCATCGACTGGCTCACGGTGAAAGGCTTCGCCTTCGACGTCATCACTGACCACGACCTGCAGGCCGAAGGGGCGAGCGTGCTGAAACGCTACGCGGTGGTGATTTCACCCTCGCATGCCGAATACGCATCGTCCCAGATGCTCGATGCCTACGAGCAATACTTTGCCAATGGCGGGCGTGGCATGTATTTGGGTGCCAACGGTTTCTATTGGATTACCAGCCAGCACCCGGCTAAGCCATGGATGATAGAGGTCCGCAAGGGCGAGACCGGCGATCAAGCTTGGCGCGGTAGACCGGGCGAACTCTTCCACAGCACGACGGGCGAACGTGGCGGTTTGTGGCGGATGCGCGCCCGTGCGCCGCAAAAACTCTGGGCCACCGGCTATACCGCGCATGGGCTGGATGTCTCGGCCAGCTACCACCAAATGCCGGACGCCCGCGATCCCCGTGTCGCCTTCATTTTTGAAGGCATCGCAGCGGACGAAATCATCGGCAAATTCGGGCTCGTCAACCAAAGTGCAGCGGGGCTGGAAATGGACCGCATCGACTATACCCTCGGCACACCGCCCAACACTTTGCTGCTCGCCAGCTCCTACGGGCATTCAGCCAGCGCAATGTTGGTGCCGGAAGACCAGTACTTCGCCTACCCCGGCATCACCGGGCGCGACAACCCTTTGGTGCGTTCCGACATCGCCTACGCCACCACCCGCCACGGCGGCGCGGTGTTCAGTACCTCGTCGATGGCTTGGTGCGGCAGCCTCTCGCACGGTGACTATGCGAATAATGTCTCGCGGATGACCGAAAATGTCTTGCGCCGCTTCGCCGCTGACGGCCCGGTAGACGAAGTGGTGTGATCCCCAGCACCCACTGCGCCGAGAGGCGGCGCAGTGGGGTTCGGCGGCAGTTCGCTTGCTGGGTCAAGGTGGCGCCGTCCAATGAGCGAAACCACGCGATTAGCGCGTTGGAGAGCCTGTCGCGGCCCAGCGTCTTTTAATCCGGCGAGGCTGCGGCCACCCACACGCTCATCGTCAGAACCCACGCACGCAGACCCGGCCAGCAAACCGCAGCGCGCCCCGCTGTCAGCCAGAGCGATGACTTTTTGAGCGAAAACGAGCCGGCCTGCGCTGGCCTGCACGGGAGCCGGCAAGGTCATCAACGAAGCATTCGCGGGAGTCTGCCGTGATAGCCACCGCTCGGGGAATATGGCACTTTGCTTAGCGACTAGCGCCGGCGCGGCGACCAATATTGCTGCGCGCTACGACGACCTATCACCACCGACCGCCGCGCACTGCGGCCCGCCTAAACGGAGCTTTATGGCACGTCAAATGGACACGACGCGCGCTGAACTAGCGCACGGATGGCGGCCCTTGCTCGCCGCAACTATTGGCTGTGGCACCGGCGCCTCCTCGTTGATGTTCTACAGCCTCGGGGTGTTTGTCGCCCCATTAGAGGCGGCGTTTGGCTGGAGCCGCGGACAGGTTACCGCGGCCATGCTGTATTCCAGTTTGGGTTTAATCCTAGCCGCACCGGTGCTCGGCTGGTTGCTTGATCGCTACGGCGAACGGCGCATCGCGTTGCTGTCGATCCCAGGTTTTATCGCGG
>CAIPNE010000732.1 GCA_903866355.1 uncultured Gammaproteobacteria bacterium | reverse complement strand
AACCGGGTCGAGAACTCTCACCTTCCGGTCCGACGACGAGAGCGCAAGATGCAGCGGTTCAAGTCTCAGGGCCAGGCCCAGCGGTTCTTTTCAACCCACTCAGCGATCTACAATACCTTCAATACCCAGCGTCATCTGATCTCGCGAAAAACCCTCCGCACTTACCGATCCGCCGCCATGGCGGAGTGGCTCGCTGCGTCCGCCACTGCGGCGTGAGGTTCCGCATATCGGGCCTTCGCTCACCCGGCGGCCGTTAAGTTGACAACACCAGCCAAGGCTCAACCTTGTTCTTGATTGACGAATCATCGCAGCAATGTTCATGTTGTGTTCTAATCAATGTTTGGAACCCAACCCCAGTGCTGCGCTTTGCCGATTCCCCGCTAAAACTCGAACTCCCACTGTTCAGCGCCCAGGTGCCGGCTGGGTTTCCAAGTCCGGCGGATGACCACATCGAGGGCAAACTCGACCTCAACGAGCATCTGGTGCGCAGGCCAGCGGCTACGTTCTTCGTGCGTGCGTCTGGAGAATCGATGCGCGGCGCCGGAATCTTTGATGGTGATCTGCTGATCATTGACCGAAGCGTTACTCCGAAGCCTGACGACATCGTCATTGCCGTTTTGCAGGGCGACCTCACCGTAAAGCGGCTCAAGAAGGTCGAAGGGCAATGGCATCTGGCGGCGGAGAACAACGATTATCCAACACTACCGATGGGCGAAGGCGACTGTGAGATATGGGGCGTCGTAACCCATAGTATCCGGCGCCACTGTGGCCGCTGATGGCCACCTTCGCGCTGGTCGACTGCAATAACTTCTACGCGTCCTGTGAGCGGCTATTTCAGCCCCGCCTTCGGGGACGGCCAGTGGTTGTCCTGTCCAACAACGACGGCTGCGTCATCGCCCGATCCAACGAGGCCAAGGCGCTGGGCGTCGGCATGGGCGCGCCGATGTTTAAAATCCGCAAACTGGTCGAGGAGCACGACATTACCGTCTGTTCCTCGAACTATGCGCTCTATGGCGATATCTCCGAACGGGTGATGAGCGTGCTGGGCTCGAGCGCTCCGGCCCATGAAGTCTACAGTATCGACGAATGCTTCCTCGACCTCGATCGGCTCGGCGTTCCGGATCTCACCGACTGGTGCCGAGATCTGCGGGAACAGACACTGCAATGGACCGGCATCCCTGTGTCCGTGGGCGTCGGCCCCACCAAAACCCTGTCCAAGCTGGCCAACCGCCTCGCTAAGAAATCAGCCAAGGCTGGCGGCGTTCTCGACCTGGTCCATCACCCGCAGTGGATCGACGCCGCCCTGCGCAAAACGCCGGTGGGTGACGTATGGGGTGTAGGCCGTCGCTGGACAGTGATGCTCGAGGAGCGCGGCATCCACACCGCCCATGACTTTGCAAACGCGCCTGACGGCTGGGTGCGCCAGCGCATGGGGGTAGTGGGCCTACGCACAGTCCACGAGCTGCGTGGCCTCGTCTGCCATGCACTGGAAGACCAGCCGCCGCCCAAGCAGACGACCTGCTGCTCGCGCACGTTTGGCACCGCGATTTTCGACAAAGGCCAGGTCCATGATGCTGTCATGAGCTTT
>CAIPNE010000731.1 GCA_903866355.1 uncultured Gammaproteobacteria bacterium | reverse complement strand
TGCTCGCGCGCTTCGAGCGCTACTTGGTGACGCCGGAGGCCAATGGTGCAGCCGATATCGCCTACAACCAAACCCTCGAAGACATCTCCGACACGCTTAAGGGGCGAAAGGGGGGCTCCGTAGAACAGCGTTTGGCTGAGGCTTGGCGGCTGCTTTATAAGGCGGCTGACTACGAAGGCGATTCGCGCCTAAGCGAAACGCTTGCCAACAGCTTGATTAGCCATTGGCAAACCAACGCCAAGGTGAAGGATATCCTGCAAACCAATAAGGATTTGGAGAAGAAACGCGCCCAGGCTGAATCGAACTATGTACGTACGAAGGACAGCGACCGTAACGAGGTGCTGCAAGCGATCCGGTCCAATACTGCGGCCACGGCTGCACCGTCCAACCGGGATTACGCGTCGAGTCCGTTTCAAAAGCGCCTAGAAGAGGCCGAGCGGCGCATTGCCGATAACGAAAAACTAGAAACCTCCTCAAGGCTTAACCAGAAGCTGGAATTTCAGGGCATGATTTTCCAACTTTTTGCCCAGCGCCGGTTTCAGCATGTTTTTATAGCGTTGGACTTTTACCGTTACCTTTTCCCGGGCGAGCAGGGCAACATGGAGGGCGGCGACGGCCTCAAAAAGCAACTGCTGGGGGATATCGACGTGAAGTTGACCACCTCGGGCATCGAGGCGCTGACCCGTGAGGCGGTGCGGGAGGTGGACGCGGGCACCAAGGCGGTTAACCACTTGTTGAGCAAAGGGGAAATCTATGGGGCGTCACTGCGCCTGATGGAGGTTTTTCACCTTGGGGAATTCCTGCCGGTGGTAAAAACCTTCCCGATCGACCAAAAGGATAAGTTGCGCACGTCGGTGCAGGGCATGGGTGATCTGGCGACGTCGCTGGAGGCCAAGGATTTCGAGCGGGCAACAACGCTTATCACGGAAATTAAGGCCAAGGTGCCGGACTTCGACGCAGTGAAGCCAAACGCGCTGATCGTGGCGGCCAAGCAGGTGAGCAGCCTCGCGCTGCAAAAAGCCGGGCTGGCGGCGAAGACCGGCGACATGAAGGGTGCCGAGGAGGCAATCAAACTGGCGATGGAGACCTGGCCATCGAACCCGGCGATCACCAAATTCTCAAACGGGGTGGAGCAACGCTCCGACGTGGTGGATGTGGCGGGCAAGGATTTCGACCGACTGCTGGCGAACGGGGAGTTGCGGTCGATTTTCAACGACCGGTTCCGTTTCGCGGCGGCGCTGCATGATGACGCCGCGCGGACCAAGAAGTTCACCGACATCATGAAGCGCATGGAGCAGATCGAGACCGCCATCGCGCAGTCGCGTGAGTTGGAGCGGACCAAAAACGATCTCGGAGCATGGGAAATCGTTGAGCGCGCCTACCGTGCATTCCCCGACGACCTACAAATCAACCGGGCGCGTTCGGACCTAGCGGTGAAGGCGTCGGCCTTTGCCTCGCTGATCGCCAAGGCGGACGTGGAGGAACGTCAGGGGCAGCGCGTGGGTGCACTCCTCGCCTACCTAGATGCCAAAGAAAAATACCCGGCCAGCTATTTTGCCGATGACGGCATTGTGCGGTTGACCTCCGACATTTTGGACAACCGCGCGGGCGGAGGTGGTCTCGGCAAAGCCGCTGGCGGTACCGCCGATGCAGCAGTTGCGACTGGCGAGGCGAAGAAGTAGCCGCTCACGATGTTTCGTACTCAAGATCTGACGGTCACCACCCCGGACGGGGCCAAAACCCTGCTAGCGGGGGTGGCGGCGGAATTTCCGCGTGTGGGCCTGCACGCGGTGGTCGGGCCATCTGGCTGCGGCAAGACGACGCTCGTCAAGGCCCTGCTCGGCTTGGTGCCGAGCACCGGCCGGGTGGAGTTCGACGGGGCGGAGGTGGCCGAACCGGGAGATCTGGTGGGGCGGGTGGGATTTGCGCCGCAGTTCAGCATCGCCAACCCCAAGCTCACGGTTGAGGAAAGTCTGTCCTACGCGCTGGATTTGCTGGTCGCGGACGACTCGGCGCGAAACGAGCGCCTCGATGCGATTTTGAAGACGGTGGGCCTCGATGCCGCGCGATCCACGCGGGTGGAAAACCTCTCTGGCGGACAATTGCGGCGGCTGGGACTCGGGTTGGAGTTGGTCAACGACCCCGATTGGCTAGTGTGCGACGAAGTCACTTCGGGCCTCGACCCGCGCTCGGAGGATCAAATTTTGGAGGTGTTGCGCGGGCTGGCGACGGAGCGCGGCAAATCGTTTATCTGCATCATCCACAACCTGTCGAAGCTACGCAGTTTTGACCGGATCACGGTGCTGGGCCAAGGGGCCTTGCTGTTTCAGGGGAGCTATCCGGAGTTTTTGGCGCATTTTAAGATCGAAGACCCGCTGCAGCTTTACGAGCAGTTGAACGAAAAGGCGTTGGACTTGTGGAAGGCGCAGTGGGTGGAGGCAAAGCAGTGGAATGAGCGAGCGAAGGCGTCTGCCGAGCCCCATGGCATATGCGCAAGCGAATCCACTGCTTCAGTGGATCAACGTCGTCCGAGCATGGTGGCGCAGACCTGGACGCTGCTGCGGCGGCGGTGGCAGCTTTTTTGGCGCGACCGGGGCAATTTGATGTCAGTAAGCGCGATCACCTTTGGGTTTCCGGTACTCGTCGCGATCTTCGCTTTGGGCGGACTACCGCAAATCAGCGCCATCGCCCTCGATTCGAACGCGGGTTTTTTAGAATCCTTGCAACAAAGTATCCGGCACCAACGCGAGGCAACCCAAGCGGCCAACCTCGTCGTCGGACTGGTCTTGTTTCAGGTAATCTTGCTCGGGCTTACCGGCACGAACAACGGGGCCCGTGAAATCGCCGCCGAGCGCATGGTTTTTGAAAAAGAGCGGATGAACGGGCTGCGCGCCTCGGCTTACGCTCTATCCAAAGTGATCTTTTTTACCGGC
>CAIPNE010000730.1 GCA_903866355.1 uncultured Gammaproteobacteria bacterium | reverse complement strand
ATAGTCGGCGACAGATACTCAGGTTGCTTGGGCGAAAAGAGCTTTAACCATTTGAAATTTTGGTGATTTTGTGGCGCTTTTTAGACGCAGTCAGGTGGCTCTTTTGGGTGTCGACATCAGCTCGACCTCCATCAAATTGTTGGAACTGGCCCGCTCCGGTAATCGCTATCGCGTGGAAAGCTACTCGGTCGAGCCGCTCCCACCCAATTCAGTGATCGAAAAGACTATCACGGATCCCCAATTGGTCGGGGAAGCCATCGGACGTGCCGTCAAAAAATCAGGCACGCGAACCCGGTTCGCCGCCTGTGCTGTTGCCGGTTCGGCCGTCATCACCAAAATCATCTCCATGCCCGCCAACCTCAGCGACGAGGAAATGGAGGGTCAAATTCAAATTGAGGCTGACCAATACATCCCCTATGCCTTAGATGAAATTAGCCTCGATTTTCACGTGTTGGGGCCTTCGCCAACCGATCCGGGCAAAGTGGATGTCTTGCTGGCCGCCTCCCGTAGCGACAATGTGGACGTGCGAGTCGCCGCGCTAGAAGTTGGCGGTCTGCAAGCCAAAGTGGTGGATGTTGAAGTCTTCGCGCTCGAAAACGCCATGACGTTACTGAGCGGACAGAACACCGCTATGGCTCAAGCGCGACTGGTGGCGGTCATGGACGTGGGCGCCACGACTTCCACCCTCAGCGTGTTGGAAAACTCAAAAATTATTTATACCCGCGAGCAAATCTTTGGCGGGCGACAACTGACCGACGAAATCCAACGCCGCTATGGGTTGTCCTATGAGGAAGCGGGTCTTGCCAAACGCCAGGGAGGACTACCAGACAACTACGAACCGGAAGTCCTGCGCCCTTTCATGGAATCAATGGCCCAAGAGATTCACCGCGCCTTGCAGTTCTTCTACTCGGCCAATCAATCTGGCGCGGTGGAGCATGTGGTGATCGCCGGGGGTTGCGCTTCGATTGCCGGCATCGATGTCCTCGTCCAGAACCGAATAGAGACCACCACCAGCATCGCGAACCCCTTCTCGCAGATGACCGCCGCACCACGGGTACGCTCGCAAGCACTCATGAACGATGCGCCCGCCTTGGTGATCGCAGCCGGACTGGCACTGAGGAGCTTTAACTAATGGCGCGCATCAATCTACTGCCTTGGCGCGCCGAACTCAGACGCCAGCGCCGTCTTGAATATCTCACCATCCTCGCGGCCTGTCTGGGACTCACTATCCTATTGTGGACAGGGATCCACTTCAGCTACACCGATCGGATCGCCTACCAAACCGAGCGGAATGTTTTTCTTGAAAACGAAACGCTCAAGCTAGACAAACAAATTAAAGAAATCCAAGCGCTGGAAAAAGAAAAGCAGCGCTTGGTGGCACGCATGAAAGCCATTGAAGGGCTGCAATCCAGCCGCCCACTCGTGGTGCATATTCTGGACGAACTGGTTAGCGCACTGCCCGACGGGGTAAATCTCACGGAAGTCACGCAAACCGGCAGCTCGTTTGAAATTAAAGGTGTGGCGGAGTCCAACGCGCGCGTTTCCAGTTTTATGCGCAACATCGAGAAATCTGAGTGGCTGAAAGATCCGCAGCTAGAAATTATCCAGTCTGCCGACACCTCGGGCCGGCGCGTTGCAAACTTCACCCTTCGCCTGAAACAAAATTCGCCCGCTGATCCTACCCCCACGGGGGACGACGTCTCATGAAGCTGTCAGATATCAACAACCTGAGCATCGATAACATTGGCTCATGGCCATTGCCAGTGAAGGTGGTGTTCGCCTTACTGGCGTGCGCCGCGGTGTTTGGTCTGACGTACTGGCAGGACATTAGTCCGCTACAAGACGAGCTGGCGGTGGCTCAAGGGCGAGAAATCGACATCAAGCAAACCTTCGAATTCAAACAGAAGAAGGCCGCGAACCTAGTGCCGCTGAAAGAGCAGATGGCCGACATCAAGGAAACCTTTGGCGACCTCCTCAAACGCCTACCCAATAAAACGGAGGTGGCCGCGCTGTTGGTGGATATTTCACAGCAGGGTCTGGCCGCCGGACTGGAATTCCAGCTGTTCAAGCCAGGCGCGGAACTGCCCTCAGACTTCTATGTAGAGCTGCCGATCGAGATTCGGGTGGTTGGAAACTACCATTCCTTTGGCAACTTCATCAGCGGTCTGTCCGATCTGCCCCGCATCGTGACCAGCCACAATATCCACATCAAAGCGAATGGCACGGATGGTACGTTGTCCTTAGACACCACCGCCAAGACCTACCGTTACATGGATCCAGAAGAAGAAGACGCCGAGCAGAAACACGCAGCACAGGCGCAGCCACGATGAATTTGCGCGCGCGCCTGATCATCGCCAGCCTCAGTATTGGGTGCTTCGTGGGGCTTAGCGGTTGCACCAGCCGGGACATGGACGACCTGCAACGCTATGTCGCAGAAGTGCTGGCCCGCCCGCCCAAGCGCATCGAAGACCTGCCAGCGCTGAAACCTTACGAACGCTATGTTTATCAGTCGGCAGAGAAACACTTACGCGATCCGTTCGCACCGTTAATCGATCAGGCAAAGAAATCCGCCACCATCGTCGCCACCATCGATGAACAACAACAAAAATTTAACGATGAAGTAACCGCCCACAACCAGGAAGAGCTGGAAGCCTTTGAGCTCGACAGTCTGCGCATGGTGGGGACTTTACAAAATGCCAACGAACTCTGGGGCATTATCAAAGACAGCGCCGGCACGGTGCATCGCGTGCAGGTCGGTAATTATATCGGTCGCAATTTCGGCAAGGTGCTCGATATAAAAGAAGATCGGCTGGACCTGCGAGAAATCACGAAAGACTCGGAAGGACGCTGGGAGGAACGTAACGCGTCCCTCGCGCTGGCGGAAGAACCATAGAACAGCCCACTAAGGGGTATCAAGAATGACTGCTGTAACAGACAAGCTCGCCACCCGCCGGACAGGGTCCTTGCATGCCCATCCGGTGCGAGTGCTACGGGGCGTTCCGCTCGCGTTACTGCTGTGCCTCCAGACTCTGGGCGCACTTGCCGCAAGCCTCGACGATATTAAATACAGCACCCTGCCAGGTGATCGCGTGCAAGTTGAACTCACGCTATCAGCCCCGCTAGCCGGGGACCCGCTGAGCTTCACCATCGACAACCCCGCGCGGGTGGCCTTAGATTTTCTAGATACTTCTCTCAAACTAAAATCTCGCTCCCTAGCCATCGGCGTTGGCAAAGTGGAAAGCGTGACCGCAATTGAGGCGGAAGGTCGCACCCGGGTGGTGATTAACCTGGCCCAGGTAGTGCCCTACAGCATCAAAACCCAAGGTAACGTCGTTAAGCTGGTACTCGCCGGTACGACGGCGGACATTTCGGCACCGATGCCCGCAAACCGTCTCTCGCAAGTGCCAGCGAAAGCCCCGGCGAGTGCGCCCACTGCAGCTATCACGATGCCCGGATCGGCCACCGGGGCGCGGCTCAAAGCGGTGGATTTTCGGCGCGGTGAACACGGTGAAGCGCAAATCCAAGTT
>CAIPNE010000729.1 GCA_903866355.1 uncultured Gammaproteobacteria bacterium | reverse complement strand
GGTAGGCCTTATCTGGGGCCAGCACCCGCGCTTTGGCACCGCCAATCGAGACCCCCTCTGCATTGCTGATGAAGACGTCAAATTCCACGAGATCGCCGCGAATTCGTCTGACTTCGATGATGACTAGCACGGGGTCCCCGGGGAAAACCGGCTTGCGCAAACGCTCTGGGGTGAAGATCAGTCCCAGACTGCCATCACCGGGGAACTGAGTGCCAAAAACCCCCGTGATAGCGATTTGCAGCAGCCCGCCCGGAACGATGATGTCCGGCACGCCCGGAAAACGCAGCCGCGCAGCCTCAACATTCTCGTGGATCGCGTTTTGGTCGCCCGATAGGGCGCAATAGCGCTGGACATCCTCGCGCGAGAAGACGAGTCGCGTTTCGTAACGTTGACCCGTATGGAGTTGGGCGGTGGTAAGACAATTGGTTGTGGCGTTCAGGTCGGAACCTCCAGATACACTAGGGTCGAGTATATCCCGACCGTGGTCGAATAAAGCTGCCGGGCAGCGGCTCACGGGGTGGTTATCGTGTACTCGCCCACACAATCTGTGCGCTTTTCGTCTGCATGGATGATTTTTTCAACGCGGGTTTTCGCGATTTGAACGAAATTTTTGTCGGTGCGCACACCACCCGGTGAGGGATTTCCACCGCAGTGGAGCGGGCACTCGCGCGTTTGCCGGGGGCGCGGCCGCAACAGTGGCATCGCCAACGCGCTAAGCGGTTTGCGGTCGCGCGTTGAGTGCCCGTTTCACCGCCTCCGCGAGCGCCACTCTGGTGAAGGGCTTCTCTAGCAGTTCGCCCTGCACGCGGGCCGTGCTTGGGGACATCGGTTGGGCAAAGCCGGAAACGTAAAGTAGGCCCAAACCCGGCTGCTGCGCGCAGGCGCGGGCTGCCAGTTCCACGCCATCCATTTTGGGCATGATGATATCGGTGACGAGCAGCTCAATGTCCTGCTTAGCGAGTGCGTTCAGCGCCTCCTCTCCGGTCCCGCAAGCGGTCACCCGGTAGCCCAGTTGTTCGAGCAAAATCTTAGTGAGTTCGAGCAATTCTGGCTCGTCATCCACCACCAGCACGTGCGCGTTGCCGTGCGGTGTATTTGGCGTGGTGTCAGTCACTGTGGTGTGTGTGACGGCCTCGATCAGCCGCGGCAACCACAAGTGGAGGCGGGTGCCAACGCCCAGTTCGCTCTCAACCTGCGCATCCCCACCAGACTGGCGACAAAACCCATGCACCATCGCGAGCCCAAGTCCCGTGCCGCGGCCCCGTTCTTTGGTGGTAAAAAAGACATCAAAGGCGCGGGCGCAGATCTCGGCGCTCATGCCCGGGCCGTTGTCGGCTACCGTGATCAACACATAATCGCCAGCCGCGAGATTCGGCGCAGGCCCGCTGTCCTGATGCTGGGAATCTGCCCGCCAAGGACGGGCACTCAGCGTGATCTCGCCACGGCCCTGCAGCGCATCGCGTGCGTTGGCCGTTAGATTGAGAATGGCACTATCTAACCCGCTGACGTCCACGCATATCGTGAGCGGCGTGCCGCTGTCCTCGTTGTCAGCTGGCTCGCTGATATCCATGACGCTGATGCCGCTCCCCGCGGTGGTACGCAGCAGCGGCAGTAGCTCTCCGAAGCGCGTTCGCAGGTCGATGACATCGGGCATTAGGTTCTGGTTGCGCGCCACGGCCAGCAGCGACTTGGTGAGATTGGCACCCCGTTTAGTGGCGTCCAGTGCGGCACTGATGCGCTGAATTTCGTATGAGTCGTCCCTAAATCTTCCGCGCAGTAACTCGAGATTGCCCATTACCACGCCCAGCAGATTGTTGAAATCGTGCGCCAGACCGCCGGTGAGTTGGCCTACGGCCTCAAGTTTCTGGCTCTGGAGTAGCTGGGCTTCGGTGGCTTTACGCTGACTGATGTCGCGGATGAAGGCGACATAATTCCACTCTTGGTTTAAGCAAACCGCACTCACCATTAATTCGACCGGCAGCTCTGTGCCATCTGCCCGACAGGCAGTGATTTCAACTACTTTGCCGATCACGCGACTGAGCTTGTGGTCTTGCGGATTCGCCATCCCTTGCGTGTGAGCTGCGTGGTGCCGGTGCGGAATAATGGAGGCAGTCAAGAGTTGGCCTAGGACCTCGGCTGCCTTCCAGCCAAACATTTTTTCGGCCGCGGTGCTCCAAGCCAGCACCCGGCCTTGGGCGTCGATGCGGACGAAGGCGTCGATTGAGCTCGAGATGAGCGCCTCCTGCAATGCCGCTGCCGCTTCGCGCTCGGCATCAATGACGCGAGAACTTTTAGCCAGCGTGTGTAGGTAGCGCTCAAACAACAACCTTAAAATGGCGGCGACTAGGATGGTGACGCCGCCGACCAACTGATGCTCAATATCCAGATAAGGAATATCTGGGTGCTGGTAGGTACCCACCAAGGGACTTAGATTGCCTAGAAGAAGC
>CAIPNE010000728.1 GCA_903866355.1 uncultured Gammaproteobacteria bacterium | reverse complement strand
GTCGCCCATCATCCAGAAGTTATCTTTTTCACCGCAGCGCGTGATGCGCCGAGGGTCTACGCCAATGTGGTTTAGCCAAATGTCGGCTGCCTCATCGTCGGTTTCGAAGACTGTTACCCATAGGCGATCGACCGGTAGCGCGAAGCGTTGGGTCAATAGTTCCCATGCGAATTCGATGGCTTCACGCTTGAAGTAATCGCCGAAACTAAAATTGCCGAGCATTTCGAAGAAAGTATGATGGCGCGCGGTGTAACCCACGTTGTCCAAATCGTTGTGTTTTCCACCTGCTCGCACGCAACGCTGAGAGCTCGTGGCGCGTCGGCGTTCGCGTTCTTCGACGCCGAGAAAGACATCCTTAAACTGCACCATGCCCGCATTGGTAAACAACAGCGACGGATCGTTGCCCGGCACCAAGGGGCTACTCGCCACTATCTCGTGATTTTTCTCGGCGAAGTAATCCAGGAATCCCTGGCGAATCTCAGAACTCTTCATACAGGCGCCTGTTGTGGACGTTGTTTCAGTCTTGATGATCGGGGTCGGGAACGCCTGCCAGTGCTGCGGCAATCTGCGCATGGCTGAAGCCGCGATACTCGAGGAAGCGGATACGCTTCGCGCGTTCTTTTACGTCACTTACGGCGCTCGGAAATTTTTTCGCCAGCACCTCGCGGGCGCGTTCTACCCATAACGTGTCATGGGCTGGCAAGCCGCTGCGCACCAGTTCCTCTTGCACGCCACGGCTGCGCATTTCATGCGCGATTCGCACGGGCCCTTGGCCCCGTCCCGCGCGCGAACGCACAAACACTTCGACAAAACGGCGCTCGTCTAACAGGTTCAGTTGCTCGAGTTCGTCGAGCAACACGTTGACTGTTTTCTCCTCATGCCCACGCAGGGCCAGCTTGCGCTGGAGTTCTCCGCGGGTGTGCTCGCGGCGCGCCAAGGCGGCCAGCGCTTGGCGTCGCGCATCGGCCGCAGGGTTTTCGCTCAGAGGTCGGTCTCCGCGTCGTCTTCACTCACGGTGGCCGTTGTTTGGGGCATCGCTACCGCCCGAATGGAGGCTTCTAGTTCGGCGGCGATGGCCGGGTGCTCCTTCAGGTAGATTCGTACGTTTTCCTTGCCTTGGCCTAGGCGCTCGCCCTTGTAGGCGTACCACGCACCGGTTTTGTCGAGGAACCCCTGTGCCACGCCGAGTTCCATGATTTCGCTTTCGCGCGACACCCCTTCGTTGTAAATGATGTCGAAAGTGGCCTGTTTGAACGGCGGTGCCACTTTATTTTTGACCACTTTAACGCGGGTTTCGTTGCCGATGATTTCATCGCCCCGTTTGAGCGAGCCGATGCGGCGAATATCCAAGCGGACTGAGGCATAGAACTTCAGCGCGTTGCCGCCGGTGGTGGTTTCTGGGCTGCCGAACATCACGCCGATTTTCATACGGATTTGATTGATGAAAATGACGAGGGTGTTGGCACGATTGATATGCGCGGTGAGCTTGCGCAATGCCTGCGACATGAGGCGGGCCTGGAGCCCCATGTGGCTGTCGCCCATTTCACCTTCGATTTCGGCTTTGGGGGTCAGCGCTGCTACCGAGTCCACCACAATGACGTCCACTGCGCCCGATCGCACCAGCATATCGGTGATTTCCAGCGCTTGTTCACCCGTGTCGGGCTGGGACACCAGTAAGTCGGCAATTTTGACCCCGAGCCTTTCGGCGTACTGGGGGTCGAGCGCGTGTTCGGCGTCGATGAACGCTGCCGTACCGCCTTTTTTCTGCATTTCCGCCACGACGTGCAGTGCCATGGTCGTTTTGCCGGAGGATTCTGGTCCAAAAATTTCGACCACTCGTCCGCGCGGTAGACCACCCACGCCCAGCGCCAGGTCAAGGCTGAGTGAGCCGGTAGAAACGACGTCGATGTCGCGCGCGGTGTTAGCGCCCATCCGCATGATGGACCCCGTACCAAACTGCTTTTCGATTTGTGCCAGCGCCGCTCCTAGCGCTTTCTTTCGATTGTCATCCATGGAATTCCCCTGTGGGTTGTTGAACTTTGCCGCCCGTGGCAGCGTCTGGATTATTGCACAGGTGTTCGGGGCGTTTCATTTGGTGCGGAGCGGCAGATCGCCACGAGCTGGTCTGCGAGAGGCGTTATTTACGCGGGTTCTCCGCCCTTTGCCAGCGCCACGAGCCCCACCAGCGCGGTATCCACGCTTTGCGCCCGCACGGCGGCCCGGTCGCCCGCAAAATGGCAGCGCCGGGTGAACGACAAGCCGCTGCGTAGGGCATAGCCAAAACAGACGGTGCCTACTGGTTTGTCCGGACTGCCCCCGCCCGGCCCGGCAACGCCTGTGACCGCTACGCTGAGTGTCGCTGTTGAATGCGCCAGCGCACCTAAGGCCATGGCACGCGCTACTTCTTCGCTCACCGCGCCAAACTGGGCAAGCGTGGCCGGTAGGACGCCGAGCATGTCACTTTTGGCGAGGTTGGAATAAGTGACGAACCCCCGTTCAAACCAACCAGAGCTGCCCGCAATATCGGTCACGGCGGCGGCAATGCCGCCCCCGGTGCAGGATTCAGCGGTGGCTAACAGCCCGCTGTTGGCGTTCAGATATTCGCCCAATGCGATAGCCAGCGCTGCGGTGTTGGCCTGAAAAACCGGCGGGTTAGGGGTCATCGGCGTTCCTTGAAAAATTGTTGCAGCTGGGCTGCGGTACGCTCGGCCAGCACCCCGGAGGTGATGGACACTCGGTGATTAAGTTGGGTGGTGTTGAGGACATCCAGCACGGAGCCGGCGGCACCCGTGCGCGGATCCGCTGCACCGTACACCACGCGGGCAATTCTGGCATGCAAGATGGCGCCGCTGCACATGGCACAGGGCTCTAGCGTGACGTATAGCGTGGCACCCGTGAGACGGTAGTTGCCTAGCCGGACCGCCGCGGCGCGCAAGGCCACAATTTCTGCGTGGGCCGTGGGATCCGTGGTGCTGATGGGGCGATTCCAACCCTCGCCAATGACCACTCCGCCCAACACCACCAACGCCCCCACCGGCACCTCCCCCATCCGTGAGGCCGCCTCGGCGAGTGCGAAGGCGCGTTCCAAATAACGTGCGTCATCATCGGTGGTCGCTGCGGGGAGCGCGTGGCCGGGGGCTGTATGGAGGCCTGAGCGGAGTTTCATACGGACGGCACTGCCAGTGATTGCGGGGCGCCAATCATAACCAAACAGCTGGGCCAACCGGCATTCTGCGTTCTCAAGACGAAAGCCCAGATGCCGCGCGCAGCACTGATTTGCCGTGGTTAACTTTTTTTGGGGCGCCACTAACGCCAGGGCT
>CAIPNE010000727.1 GCA_903866355.1 uncultured Gammaproteobacteria bacterium | reverse complement strand
GGGCTGCCACAACGCCGCGAGTTGCCCATGGGAGAGCACAAAGCCGCCGGCAACACTGCCTAAGACCAAAACAATACCAAGAATGACGTTCATGAGGCGCTATCAGTGTGCTGTAAGAGTGGGTGAAACTGGCTATCGGCGACAGGTTAGCCCGGCTTGAGCACGGGTCAGCGAAGATTTATCTACGGGCCGTCAATATGCCAACCGGGCACCCGTGCGAACGGCAAGTCAGGCTACGCGAGGCGGGTGGGTTGGCGATATTTGGAGCGCCAGCCCGGGTGCGGCTGACACCGTAAATCTTTTGTCACAGGGGTGCCTGTTTAGCGTGGCTCAGCGCAGACAATGTTGTTACTCTGCAACACAGGGTGGCTAAAAACGTTGTCTTATATCCAAGCGATTGCATCTTTAATCTCATCCAATAGAATGCTGTTGCGTTTTGACACAAAGCGAACACCTGACACACCGCCGGCGCTGGGGTTTTACGCTTCAAAACCGGGACCGGCAGTGTAGTTCACGAACGCTAGCGCCCGGTAGGGTGCACAGATGACCACCAGCATGGCGCTTGCCGTGCGACCTAGACTGAATTGTTGTCCAGCGGGGGTTCTAGGCCCGCAGCGGGCTCTCACACTGAGGGCGTGAAGGACCATCCGAGGTCGCAGCCTCGCAAACTGAGCGTAAGAATGAACGAAAGAATTGATTCCCTCTCGCAGGCACAGGCGCAGGCGCCGGCGATTCAGCGCGGGGACGCTCACCACCTTTCTGCTGTGCTTGCACTGGAAACCGTCACCGATCGGGTGCAGGTGGCGATTACCCGCGCAACCCAATCCCTACTGGCTCGCCAAGCCAACGATGGCCACTGGCGTTTTGATCTCGAAGCCGATGCCACCATCCCGGCAGAATATCTGTTACTCCATTATTTTATGGGGACGGTCGATAGCGACCGCGAACAGCGTATCGCGGCCTATCTGCGTAGCCGCCAGGCCTCGAACGGTAGTTGGCCTTTGTACGAAGGCGGGCCAGGCGACCTCAGCGCCACAGTGAAAGCTTATTTTGCCCTCAAGCTCAGTGGCGAAGACGAACGCGCTCCCCACTTGTTGTTGGCCCGTCAGTGGGTGCGTGCCAACGGCGGGGCCGAACATTGCAACGTGTTCACGCGCTTTACCTTGGCGGTTTTTGGACAAATCCCCTGGTCCAGCGTGCCGGCGATGCCGGTGGAAATCATGTTTCTCCCGCAGTGGTGGTTTTTCAATTTGAGCAAAGTCTCTTATTGGTCCCGCTGCGTGATCGTCCCGCTGCTCATCGTGTTTGCGCGGCGGCCGGTGGTGTCGCTAAAACCCGAGCAATCCGTCCGCGAGCTGTTCCTGGCGCCGCCAGAGAGCTTGAAAAATCTCGATAAATTTAAGCCCGGCAAATGGATGCGGAACGCGTTCTTGGTGATCGATCGCATCCTCAAAGTGATCGACCCGCTGGTGCCGACTGCGGTGCGAGGGCCAGCCTTACGCCGGGCGGAGCGCTGGACGCGTGCCCACGCCAAGGGTGTGGGCGGCATCGGCGCTATTTTCCCGGCGATGGCCAATGCTGCCATGGCCTTGCGCTTGCAAGGGGCGGGGCCCGAAGACCCAGATTTTGTGCGGACCATGCAGGCTATCGAGGATCTTCTGGTTGAAGATCGGGATGAAACCTATTGCCAGCCCTGCGTGTCGCCCATTTGGGATACCTGCCTGACGCTCTCCGCCTTGACCGAATCCGGTGCCACTCCGCGTCAACCGCCGGTGCACCAAGCCGTGGAGTGGTTGTTCGACCAGCAGATTTTTGTGCCCGGGGACTGGTGCGACCAAGCTAAGGGTTTAGCTTGCGGTGGTTGGGCGTTCCAGTACGAGAACGACAAATATCCTGACGTTGACGACACGGCCATGGTGCTGATGGCGCTGCTGCGCGCCGGTGCCCAGTACAACGAGCAAAAGCTCAAGCGGATCAATCAGGGCGTGAATTGGCTGCTGGGTATGCAGAATACCGATGGCAGCTGGGGCGCGTTCGACATTGGCAACAACTACAACTACCTCAACAACATTCCGTTCGCCGACCATGGCGCATTGGTGGATCCCGGCACGGCCGATCTCACCGCACGCTGCGTCGAACTGCTGGCGATGCTGGGCTACAACAGCACGTTTGCGCCGATTGCCCGGGGCTTGGCGTTTCTCGAACGTGACCAAGATCCCAGTGGCGCTTGGTACGGGCGATGGGGCGTGAACTTCATTTATGGTACTTGGAGCGTGCTGGCAGCACTGGGTGCTATTGGCGAAGACCCCGCCAAGCCCTACATCCGCAAAGCTGTCGATTGGTTACAGCGGGTGCAAAACGAGGATGGTGGCTGGGGTGAGAGCTGCAATACCTATGATGACCCGATGCTAAAAGGGCGGGGCGAAAGCACCGCCGCGCAAACCGCTTGGGCATTGCTCGGTTTGATGGCCGTGGGTGAAGTGCGTTCCCCGCAGGTTAAGACCGGCATCGACTACCTCATTCGGCACCAAAGCGAGCGGGGCGAGTGGCACGATGAGGCCTATACCGGGACTGGTTTCCCCCGGGTGTTTTATCTGCGTTACCATGGCTATAGCCGCTATTTTCCGCTGTGGGCGCTGGGCACCTATGCCCGACTGCGGCGCGGGCTCCCCACTCGTCAGCACGAAATAGTGGGGCAGGGCTCGCTCGACTTGGGCCCAATCCCTGTTCTCGAAAAATTCTAAGACGGTTTTGACGGCGGGCGTTGGCCCCTAATACGCCTAGGCGGCAAGGGTGCCTTGCGCCCGGTGATCGCCCACCGGGCGGGCGACGTAATCAATGCTGTGATTAAAGTTTGATCGATCGCGGTGGCCTAAGGTCTGCGACCCAACGGTATGAAGGAGTGGAGACATGGCAGATTACGTCGCGCCCTTGGCAGACATGCGTTTTGTCATTGAACGGCTGACGCCGCTCGCCGACATTGCCCGGCTCGAGGGCTTTGAAGACGCCACCCCGGACTTGGTGGAGTCGGTACTGGAAGGCGCAGCGCAACTCGCTAGCGAAGTACTCTCGCCGCTAAATTGGACGGGCGACCAAGTTGGTGCCACGCACACCGGTGAGGGCGTGCGGACGGCGCCGGGTTGGCAGGCCGCTTATCGCCAGTTCGTCGACGGCGGCTGGAACGGTCTGGGCTGCGCACCGGCGTTCGGCGGACAGGGTCTGCCCAAAGTCGTGGCCACCGCGGTCAACGAAATGTGGAATAGCGCGAATCTTTCTTTTGCCTTGGCCCCGATGCTGACCCAGGGGGCCATTGAAGCCATTGAACACCACGGTACCGATGCCCAACGTGCCGCCTACCTTCCCCGGATGGTCAGCGGTGACTGGACCGGCACCATGAATCTCACCGAACCCCAAGCCGGGTCAGACTTAAGCGCGGTGCGTACTCGCGCCGAACGCCACGCCGATCACTACCGGATTTTTGGCCAGAAAATCTATATCACTTACGGCGAACACGACCTCACCGACAACATCATTCATTTGGTGTTGGCGCGGGTGACCGGTGCGCCGGCTGGCACGCGCGGCCTGTCGCTGTTTATCGTGCCCAAGTTTTTGCTGGATGCCGAAGGCCAAATCGGGGCGCGTAACGAAGTACGTTGTGCCTCCCTCGAACACAAGCTGGGTATTCACGCCAGCCCGACGGCCGTCATGCTCTACGGTGAGGGCAGTGGTGCCACGGGGTATCTGGTGGGCGAAGAAAATCGTGGCCTCGAGTACATGTTCACCATGATGAACAATGCGCGCCACGCGGTAGGCCTAGAAGGCGTCGCCATTGCGGAGCGGGCGTACCAACGGGCGCTGAGCTTTGCCCGCGAGCGCGTGCAGGGCCGGCCGAGTGGCTACGCCGAACGCGAACTGCCCTCGATCATCGAGCACCCAGATGTCAAACGCATGCTGCTCACCATGAAGTCTGGCGTTGAGGCGATGCGCGCCTTGGCCTACGTCTGCGGTGCTGCGTTTGACCGCGGCGCTCGCGAAAGCGACACCGCCACGGCGGCGTGGTTTAGGCGTCGCGGCGATTTGCTCACGCCCATCGTCAAGGGCTGGTGCACGGAATTTGGTCAGGAGCTGGCGTCGGTCGGCGTACAGGTCCACGGCGGCATGGGTTTTATTGAAGAAACCGGTGCCGCCCAATATCTGCGCGACGCGCGGATCACCACCATTTACGAAGGCACCACCGGTGTGCAAGCCGGTGACTTAGTGGGTCGCAAGACGCTGCGTGACGGCGGCGCGGGTGCGCGGGAGTTGTTGGGGGAGATTCAAGCAGATGCCAACTTGCTAGCACTCTTGGTGGACCCTCGCGCAACCGAGATCGCCGCCGCACTCCGCGCCAGTACGGTGGCGCTGGAACGCGTGCTGGCGTGGTTGTTGGAACACGCCGCAGATACTGGGCTCGCGGCCGCCGGTTCGGTGCACTATCTCAAGCTTTGGGGGTTGGTTGCTGGGGCCTGGCAATTGGCGCGTGCGGCGGGGATCTGTTTGGACCCCGCGGCCGGTGTTGAAGCCGAATTTGCGGCGGCAAAAATTGGCACGGCGCATTTCTTTGCGGTGCAAATTCTGCCCGAGGCGGAGTCGCTGGCCCGTAAAATTATCGGCGGATCGGCCAGCGTTTTGGCCTTCAATAGCCGGGCGCTATAGCGCCGGTTGGGTGGCCTGCGCGCTCGCCTGTCGCGGTGCGTATCTGGTATGGTTTGCCCGTTAACGGCCTAGGGATTTCGCCCAGAAAATCCCGACCGCCAGGCTTAGGCGAGGCACTTTGCCGCGCGCGGCGTCGGCACCTGTTATCGCGTGTGCCGGACGGGCTTCGCCCAGCGCTCGCCGGTGGTGCTCGCACCAGTGAAAAAAACCACCCGCTGAGACCGGGCCAGTGCTTGGGGCGCCGCGCGCGACGCCAATCACATTGGGCAACAATAGAGGGTGCCATCATGGCTGCTAGCCTCGCTGATTTCGCCGCTGACATGCCCAGCCTGCGGGCGATACTCACTAACGCCAAGGTAATTGCGGTGGTGGGGCTGTCGGCCAACTGGCACCGACCCAGTCATTTCTGCGCGAAATATCTACAAGAGCATGGGTACCGGGTGATCCCAGTTAATCCCGCTTATACCGAGGTCTTGGGTGAACGCTGTTATCCCAACCTGCGGGCGATCCCCGAGGCCGTCGATGTGGTTGATTGCTTCCGCGCCAGCCACGAAATTCCGGCGATTGCGGCCGACGCCATCGCCATCGGGGCGCGCGTACTGTGGCTGCAGCTGGGCGTGACCAACCTGGAAGCCGCCTGTGCGGCCCGCGCTGCCGGACTGACGGTGGTCATGGACCGCTGCGTTAAAATTGAGCACGCGCGGCTGTTCGGCGGGCTTAACTTCGTGGGGGTCAATACCAAAGTCATTTCATCCCGACGGCCCCGCTACGTCGCCAACTGACCCTGCCGCGTTTTTAGCGCTGGCACTCCGGAGTTACCCCTATGGCCGATCACGAGTTTGGATTTGAAACGCTTTGTTTACATGCTGGGCAGATCCCAGACGCCGCGACCGGCGCGCGCGTCACACCCATCTATCAAACCACTTCCTATGTTTTTGACAGCGCCGACCACGCGGCCAGCCTGTTTAATTTACAAACCTTCGGCAACATCTACACCCGGCTGTCCAACCCCACCAACGCGGTGTTTGAAGAACGCATGGCCGCCCTCGAAGGGGGACGTGCGGCGCTGGCGGTGAGTTCTGGCATGTCGGCGCAAATGGTCACCTTGTTAACGCTGATGGAGGCAGGCGACCATCTGGTGTCGTCTAAAACGCTCTACGGGGGCACCTATTCTCAGTTTGATGTGAGCTTCCGACGGATGGGCATTGAGACCACTTTTGTGGATATCGACGACCTCGATGCCATTGCCGCGGCCATTGGCCCACGCACCAAGGCCGTGTATGCCGAGACCTTGGGCAATCCGCTGGTGAATGTGCTGGATATTGCCGCGGTAGCCGACGTGGCTCACGCGGCGGGGGTGCCGCTGGTC
>CAIPNE010000726.1 GCA_903866355.1 uncultured Gammaproteobacteria bacterium | reverse complement strand
TGGCGCGCTGGGTGGGCGCCCGCCCGGTTTAATGAGCGCTGTCGAAATTAGCCGTTCCCAGTCAGTTGTTAGGCTCATAGCCGGGCCGCGATGGTCTTCATCACCAGCGCCTGTAGCCGCATGATGAACGTGACCGGCAGCGGTAGCGGCACGGCACCGTGGCGCTGCGCGGTGGCGGCGTGTCGAGCCTCGTCGCGCTGCATCTGCAGGAGTATGGCGCGGCTTTTTCGATCATCGGGTGGCAATTTGACCAACTGGTCTTCTAGGTGGTTCCCCACTTGGCGTTCGGTTTCGAGAAGAAACCCTAAGCTCCAGCGGTCGCCTACCAAACCAGACAGCGCGCCCAACAAGTAGGCCCCGGCATACCAGCCCGCCGCGAGCCGACTCGGCCGTCCCCCTAAATCGTCTAGTCGTTGCTGACACCAAGCTAAGTGCGCAAGCTCCTCGCCAGCCGCGTGTTCGAGCAACTGTTGGGTGTTGGTATCACGGGCGACGGCAGCCTGGCCTAGGTAGAGTCCCTGAGCACTGAGTTCTCCCGCGTGGTTCACCCGCATGAAGCGCAGGGAGATCTGGTGGTCCCAAGTTGAACCCACCACCTCGGGCACGTTGTCGGCGGGTGAGGTGGTGGCTGGGATGGTCGGCGGCTGCGCGCCCCGCAGCGCACCATCGAACGCCATGATTAAAACCTCCGCGAGCCCGTATTTTCTGTGTCCCATCAGTAGCTTGGTCCGTTTTAGTACAGCAAGTCTAAAAAAGTAATCAAAACAGGCGGATAGTTCGCTCGTTTGCGTTGACAAGAAAAAACCACGTCCGTAACATTGCCGCTCTTTTCGAGCGGGCGCAATCATGAAGACGTTTACGGCTACTCCCTCCACTATCAGACGCGACTGGTTCGTTGTCGATGCCACCGATCGAGTGCTTGGTCGACTCGCCACCGGCATCGCCAGCCGTCTACGCGGGAAGCACAAGCCCACGTTTACGCCGCATATGGATACTGGGGATTACATCATCGTGCTCAACGTGGAAAAAATCCGCGTGACCGGTGCCAAGACCCAAGACAAGTTCTACTACGACCACTCTGGCTATCCGGGTGGTATGAAACAGATTTCTTTTGAGAAACTCTTGCAGAAAGCGCCACATTCCGCGCTGGAACGTGCAGTAAAAGGCATGTTACCCAAAGGCCCGCTGGGCCGGGCCATGGCCCGCAAGCTCAAAATCTACGCGGGTGGTTCTCACGAACACGCCGCTCAACAGCCGCAACCTCTGGAACTTTAATCAAGATGGCAAGCGAGACCTATTACAGTACCGGACGCCGCAAAAGTTCTTCGGCGCGCGTCTTCATGGCCCGCGGTAGCGGCAATATCCGCATCAACGGGCGCAGTTTAGAAGACTACTTCGGGCGCGAGACCTCGCGCATGATCGTCCTGCAGCCGCTGGTGGCCTCCAGCCTAGAGCACAGCTTCGACATCAACGCCTCCGTGGCGGGTGGCGGCATCTCCGGCCAAGCCGGCGCGCTGCGTCTGGGCATCACCCGTGCGCTGATGATTTATGACGAGGCGCTGCGCCGTCCGCTGCGCACCGCGGGGTTTGTTACCCGCGATGCACGCGAAGTAGAACGCAAAAAAGTTGGCCTGCGCAAAGCACGGAAACGTCCGCAGTACAGCAAGCGCTAACCGCCCTCACGCGTCGGCTACCGGCGCGTTTGATCCTACCCCCTGCACGTTGGCCACAGCTGCCCACGTTTGGGGGTCGTGGAAACTCCAACCGACGTCGCCGCGCCTAGCTTGTAGGCGGACGCAGACACTGGAGCGCGGTCGCTTTAGCCTTTCGGCTCTGTTGGGGGATCGTCCAATGGTAGGACCGCGGACTCTGACTCCGCTAATCTAGGTTCGAATCCTAGTCCCCCAGCCATTACGCACTGCCGAATCCCGTCCGAATCCTTGTGAAGCAAGCCCGAAGCGTCTGAATTGAAGAAATTTAGTTGCTGAGGTATTCCAGCTGCTATCCGCTACAGCCAATACTCTGGGTTTAGCATCGGCAGCTGGCAAAGCATCTTGCCGCACCTGACTTCTAAACTCACGCATCTATAAAAACAAAACTCGCGGCCGCGCGTATCAAAAATACGCTTGCCGTGTGCTGACAGCACGGCCTCTGCCGAGGCGCTAGCGCAACGGGGGCTGGCGGCCAAGGCCGTGGCAGGCCTTCCGTCGCAAGAAGTCAGATCCCCAAACCTCGGCGTGCGCGCATGTCTACCCAGACCCACACTGCTGACAAAAACTTCGCGACAACCACACGGCAGCCGAACGTGGCGTGCTGGGTTCGAGAAGCGCGGTGCCGTCGTCGGTTGCGAAAAACAGTCGGCAGTAGCTGAAAGCGATTTTTCGGCCACGCCCACGCGTTAAGCTGGGCTACCGCCGGTCCTGCCAAGACTCTCGTTGCCATCTCTCTGCGCTGTCCGGAAAAGCGCACCGACCCTTCGCCGCCACTTTCAAAGCTGCCTGCTTTCCGACGTGCTCTGGGTATGCAGGACGATGCTCGACACGTGGCCGAACACCATCAGACCAAAAAATCCCGCGTTGAAAATCGTGCTGCTGGCGTTGGGTAGAAAGGTCGTGATCCCCTACCCAATCTCAAATCGCAGCCGAACAGCCTCATGACAGAGTCCCTCCGGTGCTTAGACGCACAGTATTTCAGCAGACCATCCAAGGGCCTCGATGACGGTTGATCTAGCGCAACGCGTACCCATCGCCATGGTGCAATAGTTAAGTTTGGAGAAGGCTCGCCTGACTAATAAGGACATAAGAAATGGTGCTCAAGATGTTAAGCAAGTGGCTCCAGCTCGGGAACATGGCTGTTCAGATTAGAATCCCTTTCTGTCTCGCAGCGGCGCTGGCGGTCGCAATGCCGACCTCCGCCACGGTGGTATGGCAGCCCTTGCCTGAGGTCGCGCCAGCACCGTCCGATAATCCGACCACGCCTGCCAAAATTGAACTGGGCAAAATGCTCTACTTCGACACCCGGCTGTCCTCTAGTGGCAATGTGTCGTGCTTCTCCTGCCACAACATCATGGAAGGCGGGGATGACCACCGTCCAACGTCTATCGGGGTGCACGGCCACGTCGGCGGGCGGAATGCACCTTCCGTCTGGAATGCGGCGTTTCTATCCAGCCAATTCTGGGATGGCCGCGCGGCGACGCTCGAAGAGCAGGCGAAAGGGCCGCCAGCAAATCCCATCGAAATGGGCATGGCCAATCTCGATGCGGTTATTGATCGGGTGAAGCATATCCCGGGCTATAAGCCCTATTTCGAGAAAGCCTTTGGAGCCGGCGAGATTGTCACCATGAACAACGCCGCCAAGGCCATCGCCGCCTACGAGCGCACCTTAGTCACCCCGAATAACGCCTATGACCGCTACGCTCGGGGTGACAAGAAGGCGCTGCACGATCAGCAAGCCCGCGGCCTCGCGACCTTTGCGGAGGTTGGGTGTACGGGTTGTCACCAAGGGCCGACCTTCAGTGGACCGCCAATGGCTGCGGGCACCGGGTTCTTTATGAAATTCCCCACCTTTCCGGACAGTCCCTACGTCGCGAAGTACGACTTACTCAGCGACACCGGACGCGCTTCGGCCACCAAAAACGAGGCAGATAAAAATGTGTGGCGGGTTCCCGGCCTGCGCAACCTCGTCTACACCGCCCCGTATTTTCACAACGGGCAAGTGCACACCATTGACGAAGCGGTGAGAGTGATGGCCAGTACGCAACTCAACAAGACTCTTACGGAGGCACAAGTCACCGATATCGCGGCGTTTCTTGAGACTTTGTCAGGGCCGTTTCCTGTCCAGGAAATGCCGCGCTTACCACCGACTCCCGGGGATCTAATCGATTGAGGTAACGCCAGAAAAATACCGGCGCTGTCAGCGTCAACGGTGCAATCCAGCACACCATGACTTAGCCAGAACACGAGGTTTTGATGCGTAGCCGAGTACCACCAACCTCTGCCGGCATGCCCTGATTGTGGGTGTGCGGCTCGTACCCAAGACATCCTGCAACCAGTTTGGCGGGCCGCAAGACCTAGTTGGCCAAGAGGGCAGCGATGCCGATCTGACCTTCAAGGTCCATACCGCATCTCGGCGCCACGAGCATATCCAACAGCTCCCCAAATCGATGGTCACCACAATGGAAAACGTGCGCCTAAATGACGAAATCAAAGGACAGGACGGCCGGACTGCTCGTGGTCGAGATAGTGCGTGACACCGAGCGTGCGCACGGCACGCTGGTGACGAACATCACTGCCCAATCTGGTGGCGCGGCAAGCGGCCAACGCTAACCATGCGCGCCACCCTGCTCCGTTACGATGTGCTGCCCTTTTTTGCCACCCTCTGTGGATTGGTCGCAGCCACGGTACTGATCGATGCTGCCCTGCATCTGCTCGACGCGGTTTGGATTGGGCGCTATCTCGGGATTCCCGGTACGTTGCTGATCCTCGGGTCTTTCGGGTACTCATTGCGCAAGCGAGGAGTCATCAAGGTCGGCAACCCGCTGACGCTTCTGCGCATTCACAAGTACATGGCGTGGACCGGTTCGTTGCTGGTGCTAATCCACGCAGGGATCCACTTCAATGCGTTACTGCCTTGGTTGGCGGTCGCCGCGATGTTGGTCAACGTCGCGAGTGGATTGACCGGCGAGTTTCTCCTCGACAGGTCGAGGCGCCATTTGAATGTAATCCGGGATCAGCTGCGCCAGCAAGGTGTTGCTGAGGAAATTCTCGAAGAACGACTGCACTGGGACGGTCTGACATTGGCTGCCGTCCGGCAGTGGCGACGAGTTCATTTCCCCATCACGCTGGCGTTCGCCACCTTAGCAATCGCCCACATCGTGGTCATTTTTCTGTTCTGGGTTTGGCCATGAGCAACCGCTGGGTGCTGTTACTGGTTTCCGCCGTGTTGCTCGGAATACTGGTGTGTGCGTTCATTTATCCAAGCCGGATGGTGAGCCCAGGCCCGCTCTCGACAGGGCATGCCACTTTAGCCCCGCGCTGCTTTTCCTGTCACATCGCCTGGCGCGGCGCGACTGCTGAACAGTGTATTTCCTGTCACCAGCTGGACGATATTGGCGTACGGACGACCACCGGCGCGCCTATCGTGCGCAAAACATTCAAAGCCTTATTCCACCAAGATTTGCTCAAACAGGATTGCCTAGCCTGTCATGACGCACACCGGGGCGATCGACTGCCACTGACCGGCCACAAATCATTTAACCATCAGCTGTTGCAACCCGCGATAAAGCAGCGCTGTGCCGACTGCCATGCGGCGCCCGCCAACAAAACACATCGCGACACCAAGGCCCAATGCGCTCAATGCCACCGCCAGGATCACTGGAAACCCGCTACCTTTGATCACGCTTTGCTGGACTCGCAGGCACTGACAGCTTGCGAGGGATGTCACCGAGGGCCTGCTGACAAGCTGCACAAGCAGATAAGCAAAGGTTGTCATCAATGCCATGATCCTCAAGGTTGGTCCCGCGCACATTTCGATCACGACCAGCACTTTCGGCTCGATAAGCAGCACAGCACAAATTGTATAACCTGCCATACGAACAACGACTACAGTCGTTACACCTGTTATGGCTGCCATGAACATACCGCGAAGACCCTGCGCGCTGAACATCAAGAAGAAGGTGTTCGATTCTCCGATGACTGCGTCAAATGTCACAAAAGCGCGGACGACGATGGGGAAAAAAGCGAGACTAGCGAAGGCCGCGAACGCGATGACTGACCTGCGGAAATAACCTGGCTCGGCGAGTAGGAGGGCCCACGCGTCGCCATTAAACATTCGCACAGCTGGTACCGTAAGGCCTTCGGTATCACGGTGGTTGAGCCCTACAATCGCCGTGTGGGCCTACTCTGCGCTGCAGAGCGAGGGTTAATCTCTCCACCCAGTCATGCTGTTATTTTCGCGCCGTTACCTGCGGGCCCACAGGGGTGATGAATTGAAGAATTGCCAACATGCTCACCTTGCCTGAACTATCCGATTGGTTAGGCTTGTGTGTTGCGCTCGGCGCCGGGCTATTGATCGGCGTAGAGCGTGAGCGTCGCAAGGGCAGCGGGCCTGCGCGCGGCCCCGCTGGGGTCAGGACATTCACACTGACGTCGATGCTTGGGGCAGTTGCCGTGTTCGCCGGGGGCAACGTGGTGCTGGCGGTAGTCACGGCGGCAGTCGGGATAATTGCCGCCTTTGCCTATCTGCGCACGCGGGACACTGATCCCGGCGTGACAACTGAAATTGCCTTGGTCTTTACCTGTGTCTTGGGCGGCTTCGCCGTTCGTCAACCCTTACTGGCGGCAGGTGTTGGGGTTGCCGCCGTGGCGTTATTGGCGGCGCGAAATCGCCTTCATCACTTTGTGCTGAGCGTCCTGACGGAGCGGGAGCTTCACGATCTGCTCGTGCTGGCGGGAATCGCTTTGGTTGTATTACCCCTCGCCCCCGACCGTTTCATGGGGCCCTTTGACGCCATCAACCCCCATGCCGTCGCGCGACTCATTACCTTGGTCATGACGATCAGCGCCTTGGGTTACGTGGCGACACGCTCGTTAGGACCCCGCTATGGTCTGCCATTGGCGGGCTTTGCTGCCGGGTTCGTCTCGAGCACTGCAACTATCCACTCGATGGGCGAACTGGCAAAGCGGCAAGGGTCGCAAACGACAGGCGCGGTCGCAGGGGCAGTGCTTTCTTCCATCGCCACCATTATTCAGCTCGCTATGGTGGTGCTGTCCGTCC
>CAIPNE010000725.1 GCA_903866355.1 uncultured Gammaproteobacteria bacterium | reverse complement strand
GCGGTGCACTAGCACACTTTTGGGCACACCAAATGTCAGGATGTCGATACTGAGATCGTTACAGGCCAAGCTCGCTGTGCGAGCCAAGGCGTACGAGCTGCAAGACCGCGTCATTTGGTTTGCGATAAATCAACACCAAGTCGGGTTTGATATGGCAATCGCGATGATCGTTCCATTCACCACTTAGCGCATGGTCGCGCAGCTTTCCCGGTAACGTTTGATCGGTCGCGAGGGCGGTTAAGGCGGCGATGAAATCGCGCTCTAAGGTGGCTCGATGTAAGCCTTTTGCTTCGCGTTTATAGTCGCGTTTGAATTGACCAGTATGCTCAATCGTCCGCATTCAAATCAGCCATTAGTCCTTTCACGGTAGTGAACGATGGCAAGTTGCCTCGGCGCGCTTCTTTCATGGCTTTGATGGTCTTGGCATTTGGGATCAGCGGTTCGAAGGGAAATGCCTTGTCGTGAGCGACCCGCGTCAGCAGGATCCGGAATGCGTCCGAGACGGTCAGGCCCATCGCGGCCAATACGACGGTAGCTTCCTCCTTGATGTGCTCAGCGATCCGGGCACGTACAACGGCATTTTCAGACATGACTCAATCCCTCATCTAACTGGGCTACAACGTAGCCCAGTTTTCCGAAGACAACAAGATGAAGCATTCGGTACGTTGATATGTGTTGGAACCGCTTCCCAACAAGGTTGCCCGTTCGGTGTTGATCGATCGCAAAAGAACAGATTCCTTCAGATGCGAATAGGGCCAGCACGGCCAGCAAGCCCGCGTTTAATCGTTGGCCACGGGGCTGCGCGAGAAGAACGTGACCCGCCTGGAATGGTCACAGGCCGATCTGACACGCCGCATGGCGTGGATCCACCCGGACCAGGCCAAGGCGAAGAAGCCGATCGGTGTACCGCGCACTGCGTGCGTCCGGACTCGCGTTGCGAGCCTGTCGAACCTTGGGAGGTTCGACTCTGCCTCCAGACCCTCAAGACATAAAAAAACCGGCATTAAGCCGGTTTTTCTATGTCTGGCGCGCCCGGAAGGATTCGAACCTCCGACCCCCTAGTTCGTAGCCAGGTACTCTATCCAGCTGAGCTACGGGCGCGTAGGGGGCGCATGATAGACGGTTTACGCCGGATCATCATCCCCTAAAGAGCAGAAAATTTGATTACTCTTCGCTAGCTTCTGGTTGGCCTCGCGGCACTGGCTTAAAATCGCCCCATTAACCCTTAAGGAACGACACATGCGCCAGCAAATGGACATCAACTGTGACATGGGCGAAAGCTTTGGTAATTGGCACATGGGCGATGACGAGGGAATGATGCCCTACATCACCACCGCCAATGTGGCTTGCGGTTTTCACGCCAGCGATCCGGTGACCATGATCAACACCGTGAAGCTGGCGAAACAGCATGGCATCGCGGTGGGATCGCATCCCGGTCTGCCCGATTTGTTGGGCTTTGGCCGGCGTGCGATGAACATCACCGCCGAAGACGCCTACGCCTATGTGGTGTATCAGGTTGGCGCGCTCCAAGCGTCATTGTTGATGGAGGGCCTGAAGCTCCACCACATCAAGCCGCATGGTGCTTTCTATTCCGTGCTCAAAACCAACGAAGAACTGGCGCAGGCGGTGGCCGAAGCTATTCTTAAGTTATCCGATGCACCCATGCTGTACTGGCCGGCGCCCACCAGCGCGGCGTTGCCGACGGCCTGCAAACAGCGTGGCATCCGCGTGGTGGGCGAAATTTATCCCGACCTCCAGTACGCCGCGGATGGATCGCTGGTCATCCAACGTCACAAACACGTCACCGATGTCGCCTTTGCGGCCTCGCAGGTGGAGTGTTACGTCAAGACCGGCAAAGTCCAAGCCATGGATGGGTCGTTAGTCAGCATGGATGCCGAAAGCTTGTGCATCCATGGCGATGGTCCTAACTGCGTGGAAGTGGCCAGCGCCATTCACCAGCGCCTCCACTCGTTGGGCTGCAAAATTGCGCCCGTAACCGTCTAGCCCTTGGAAATAAGCTGATGAAATTTGGATTGTTATTTACTTTTCAGTTGCCGCCCGGCTGCGGCATCCCGTGGCATGAACCTTATCAGGACATGCTGCAATGCTTGCCTCGTGCGGAGGAACTCGGCTACCACTCGATGTATCTCGCCACTCACCATGTCAAAACGGACGGACTGTGTCCGGGACCGGTGCCGGTGATGGGCGCGGCGGCCGCAGTGACCAAAACCATGAAAATTGGTACGGCGGTCCTGCTGTTGCCGATGTATGCACCACTGAAACTGGCCGAAGACATCGCGGTGCTCGATAACCTTGCGCAAGGTCGGATTATTCTGGGCGTGGCACCGGGCTATGTGGCGGAAGAATTCGCCGCCCACGGCATTCCACGTGCCGAGCGGGTAGGGCGCTTTGAAGAAGCGCTAGATCTCATGATCACCGCCTGGACCCAAGACGAATTCGAATTCAACGGCAAATATTATCAAGTGCCGCGCACGGTAATGACCCCCAAGCCGTTCCAAAAGCCCTACCCGGCGCTGTGGTACGGGGTGTCGGCAAAGGCGTCGTTGCGCCGGGCAGCCAAGCGACACGCGATTCAAATTATGTCGCCCCGCCACGGGGTTGAAGAACTGCGTGAGCACTATGTGCCTTACGAGGATGCGGCGCGCGAAATCGGCTGGACGATTCCTACCAAGCCCATTATTCGTCAGGTTTTCGTCGCCCCCACGCAGCAGCAGGCGGAGGCGCTGGCCGCACCGGCCATCGAGCATCTCTACCGGGAGGTTTACGGCCGGGCGTCCGCGGCCGGGGATCGCAATCTGCGTAACGATGATGGCAGTGTGATCACCGACCATAACCAAGTGAGCTTCGACACCTTCAAACAACGCTACATCGTGGGCACGCCAGAGTTTGCCATCGAGGAAATCACGAAATACCGTGACGGCCTCGGTTGTACCGAAATGGTGTGCTGGATGCACATGCCGGG
>CAIPNE010000724.1 GCA_903866355.1 uncultured Gammaproteobacteria bacterium | reverse complement strand
TAGCAATTCAATTTTGAGACTGACACCAAACAACGCATTGACGCTGGTCAGCAACGAAGTGAATCCAAGCGAATCGCCGCCGAGCGTTAGAAAATTGTGGTCCCTGTGGACTGTTTTTACCTGCAACGCCGCTGCCCACAGTCCTGCCAGTGCCGCCTCGAGGGGCGACGCCATGGCACTTGACTCCTCGGCGCGCGAACTGGGCGTAGGCATGAGTTCGGCCTGGTCTAACCCCAGCCGCCGCGGCAGAGGTGTGACACCTGTTGCCATGTCATCTATGGGACCCATGTCAAACGGTTCCCTTGGCCGCACGGCCGGCTTCAATGGCTCGCGCCATGCCCGCTACCGTCGCTGCATTGTCGAACTGCGCTTTAACGCTGGTGAGGAGCCGGGTGCCGCACAGAGAGTCACCACCCAGCAGAAAAAAATCATCCTGCATGCCAATGTTGCTGAGTTGCAGAATGAAAGACCATAAGCCCGCGAGTGCGACCTCCAAGGGAGATATTGGCGCGGGTGCTACCGACGGCAACGAGGTTTGCGCAACCCCTGACACGTTTCTGCTGCTCATCATCGAAACTCTTAACAGGGCAAATTATCCCGCAGACACGTTATCGACCGCTAGCCTAATTAAGCAAGCAGGTATTACCTGCGAGAAGTACTCTGTACTGCCCAGGGCAGACCGACGCCCGAGAAGACCGTCGGCCTCTTTTCTTTATTTTCCCAGGGCTAGACACGGGTTTCGTGGCAAGCAGATTCCGCGTAGATTTCTCGACGTTGAAACGGCAACCGACGGGAGGCACTGAATGGCTGATCTCATTCTCCACCACTACGACGAAGCACCCTTTGCCGAGAAGATCCGGATGGTCTTTGGGATCAAGCACCTTAACTGGTGCTCGGTGATCCAACCCTCGGCGATGCCCAAGCCGGACCTTCTCCCGCTGACCGGCGGTTACCGCCGTACCCCGGTGTTTCAGGTCGGTGCGGACATCTACTGCGACACGCAGTTGATCGCCGAATGGCTGGAGCGCCAATATCCCTCGCCATCTATTTTTCCGGACGGTAACCCGGGCCTTGGCATGGCACTGGGCAGCTGGGCCAACGGGCCATACGTGGTGACCTCGGTGGCCATTTACATGGGCGCAGAAGACCCTTTTGCGGGCACGCTTAAGCTGCCGGAGCACTTCCACGAAGACCGCAAGAAAATGTGGATGAAGCAGTTCGACACCGACGCGCTCGGACCGCGGCTGGCCGGTTATCGCTCTCAGCTGGATGCGCATACCGCGTTCATCGTCCAGCAACTGGCAGACGGTCGCGCGTTTCTCTTGGGTAGTAAGCCGGGCTGGGTGGATATGCACGCCATGTGGGATCCTTGGTTTTTGTACCGATTCGCGCCCAATGAAGCTAAACGCGCCTACGAGCGGTTTCCGCAAATCGCCGCTTGGCTTGCCCGTTTGGCGGCCTTAGGTCAGGGCACTCGCATTGAGATGCCGCCTTCGGCCGCGCTGGATATCGCCCGCGACGCCATACCGCTGCCCGCGACCGGCATCGATCCCCACGACCCCATTGGGATCGCTGCGGGCACGCTCGTCCGGATTTCGCCATCAGACTATGCGGAGGCCAATGTGGTTGGCAGGTTGGTCGGCACAACGACTTCCAGCGTGACCATTCGTCGCGAGGATCCGCGCGTGGGAGAAGTGGCGGTGCACTTTCCAAAAATTGGCTATGCGGTGGAACCGGCATAACGCAATCGGTCGCGCT
>CAIPNE010000723.1 GCA_903866355.1 uncultured Gammaproteobacteria bacterium | reverse complement strand
TGGCACCGGCAAGTTTTTGCACGGTAAGCAGTACGTCGACCAGTTGACTTGGTCGAAGGGTCTCGACGCCAACGGCCGCGCGCTAGCCGATCCGAAGTTCTACCCCATGGTGGGTGGTAATCCCGAGTGGATTTGCCCAGGCAACGTGGGCGGTCAAAACGGCGCGTATACCGCGGCCTATAGCCCGGCGACCAAGCTGCTCTATGTGCCGGTGATCGAGAGCTGCGGCAAAATGGAGAAGCAGGTGGCCGTGTTTTTAAACGGCACGCCGTTTTGGGGCGGCGGCCCCGGTGAAATGCAGGCCGCGAACGGCTTGGCCTACGGCCATTTTTCGGCCTATGACCCGCTCACCGGCGAGCGCAAGTGGTCTTGGAAAGACGAATATCCGATGGTCGGCGGCACGCTGGCAACGGCAGGCGGGGTGGTGTTCACCGGCAATCAAGCGGGTTATGTGCTGGCCTTCGATGACACCACGGGCAAAGTGTTATGGAAATTCCAAGCCGGCTCGGCGATACGGGGACAGCCCATTACTTATAAGATTGCGGGTCGCCAGTACGTGGCGTTCGGCAGCGGCGGCGGCGGGCTTGCCATCCAAATCGCAGGACAACCCCCACTGGATACCCCCGGCAGTGCGCTGTTGGTCTTCGCGTTGCCCCAGTGAAGTTGCGCTACCTCATTGCCCTGCTGGGGGCGAGCTTGGGGAGCCACGGCGTCAGTGCCGCGGCCCCCCTCAAAGTTTGCCTGTTGGAGCACAACGCGCCCTATTCTGATCGGGCAGCCAATAGCGGCTTTGATCTGGCCACGGCCAACGCCGTGGCCGTGCGCCTGAGTCGCCCGTTAGAGGTGGTCTGGGTCGCGAACGAGGAGAAAATCACCGAAATCGAAGACAGCGATTTTCCCACCCAGCGTTTGCGCAAAGGTGCCTGCGATGTGCTGTTTAGCGTGCCTGGCCCGGCGCGCGATAGCCTGCGGGATATGCCCACCCTCGCGCTGGGCAAACCCTACTACGGGGCGGCTTTTGAACTGTACGGAAAAACCGACGAACAACGCCATGAGGTGCGCGACTTACGCGCCGCACCGGTTGCCATCCAAGCAGCAACGGTCGCAGCCTTTGCGCTGCACCTGGTGGGTGCGCAGCCCAAGACATTTTTCTCCCCCGCCCAGGCCTTGGCCGCGCTCGCCAAGGGTGAGGTTGAGCTCGCGTTATTGTGGGGACCCACCGCCAGCTACCAACTGACGCAGCATCCGGCGCCGGGCTTTGGGCCGGTTACCCACTACGTGCCGCCCGCCGCGCTAGCGTGGAACGAACACCTCGCCACACGTGAGGCAGATGCCCCGCTGCGGGAGGCGTTGGACACCGCACTGGCGGCCCTCATGGCAGATGGCAGTCTGCAAAAAATGGCGACCCAAAATGGCTTGCGGATACACCCACCCTTTGCCCGTACCTACACCTTGGGCGAGATGAACAACCTGCGCTAAATGGCCCGCCAGCGGCGAGCTTGCAGCGGTAAAGGCAAAGGGGCTTCTTTGCGCGATAGGCGCACCAAAACGGCCGCCCGAACGCGGGTAGATGAGGCGGCAACCGGCCGCGTGGGCGCCGCCCGACCCCGATTGCTACGTGCTGGCACGACGCTTTTTCGCCCGCTAATCCCGCAACTCGCACGCAAGGCGCTCCCACGCCATCAAAGCCGGGCAGATTCGCGGCTAGCGCTCCCTGCGCGGCTGTGATAATCATCACTTGAACCGAGCGCTGAATGACAGCGCAAAAATTTTTAACAGCGGGGTCGTGACATGCGGTGGATAGCTACTTTTCGGATTTTGTTAGTCTGCCTCCTTGGCCTGACGGCTAACGCCAGCGCCGCTGACGCGCTGTGGATCGATGTGCGCTCGCCGGCAGAATATGCGGCCGGCCATCTCAGTCTGGCGATCAACCTGCCGGTCGCCGACATTGTCAACCGTATTACAGCGGTGGAACCCGACCCAAATCGGCCCATCAAACTGTATTGCGCCAAGGGGGGCCGCGCCCAACAAGCGAAACTCGCGCTGGAGGCTGAAGGCTATCGGGACGTCACTAACGAGGGTGGCTATGCCGACCTCGTAGGCGGCGGGCAACAGTAGAGACCTACGCCGGGGTCAGCCTTGGCGCCGGTCTTTTGCCGGTTATTTTTCTAATCACTAATAAGACCATCGGGGGAGATGACTCACATGATCGAAAACGCAACCGCCAACTACGTGCAAGTGAACGACCAGCCTTGGATGCCCTTCCCGGCGACCCTGTCTACCGGTGGCATCCGCTGGAAGCTGCTCCACGTGTCGCCCGAAATGGGCGCTTGGACGGCTATCTTTGACTGCCCCAAAGGCTCGTCTTTTAATCGCCACATCCACGTAGGCCCCGGCGAATACCTACTCACTCGCGGTCGCATGGAAGTGCGTGGCGGCACCGATGATGGCGGCGCCACCGCCACCTCCATGGGCTATGGCTATGAGGCCTGCAACGCTCGTCACGACAAAACCTACTTCCCGGTGGCCAGCGAGTTCTACATGAATTTCTTAGGGCCGCTCCAGTTCATTGAAGACGATGGTCAACCCATTGCCGTCGTAGGCTGGGCGCAGGCACAAGCCCTGTGGAGCGCGCAAATGAGCGAGCAAGCCAAGGCGGCAAAAAAATCGGCCCGACTAGCAAAGGTCGCCAAAGTCGCCAGCCCACCCAAAGTGGCGGCGAAAAAAGCACGGGCCTGAGGTCGGTTAGACGGGGTGCTGAGCCGGCTGCGCGGATGTTGTATCGCGCAGCGCGGCAATAAATTGACCGGCACGCTGACAAAACCCACTCGCGTTGGCGGCGACGCCCAAGGTGGGCGCGAGCTCCAAAAATGTCGCCAATGCGCCAGCTAAAAGGTCGCCCAACGTCTCGGGCGACAACGCAACAGCGTTGCGATAGCGCAGGGCCAGCAGGTCGAGTTCTTCCAACGGGGCGTCGCAGGCCACATTGGCTACCTCGCACAACTCGTTGGCGAGATGCGCCCACAGGCGCATGGTCATTCCGGTCTCTAAGGTGTCCGCTTCGGGCTCCGCCAAAATGGGCCCCATGCTGGCCACGATGACGGGTGGAAATTTCCAGTTGGCAGCGATCGCAGCCCCGACGGCGGCCCAAGTACTACCCAGCACTTTTTTTTGCGCCTGCACGGGGTTAATCCCGTTGGCACACAGATGCTCGATATCGGAAAATTCCTCCGGCAGGTAGTAGATCACCAAATTGCGCCCCAAGCGGTTGAACAAACCACAAATGAAGGCCTCCTCAGCCAGCGATCGTTGCAGCCTCAGACCCAAATTACGCGCGATCAAACCAGCCACAAAGGAACTGACCAAGCCATCTTGGAGTTCGGTCGTATCGTTTTGCAGCCGGTCAAACACCAACAGACCGTTACACAACATGCGCACCAAGCGGGTGCCAACCAAACTAATAGCCTGCGAAATCGTGCTGACGCCGCCGCTGCCACGATCAAAAAATGCCGAGTTGGAAATTTTCATCAAGCGGTTGGCCAGACTGAAATCCCGCTGCACCACGTCGGCCAAGTC
>CAIPNE010000722.1 GCA_903866355.1 uncultured Gammaproteobacteria bacterium | reverse complement strand
GATCAAGAAGAAAGCTGAAGAAACGGATGCGCTGGCAACTGAAGTTGAGCAGCTCAAAGGAAAGTTCAAGAAGCTGCAGGAGCGGAATCGCCTCCTGAAGCTTAAAAACTCCGAGGTGCAGGGTCACTTCACGACGGTGTCGGAGGCGCTGGAGAAGAGGGAAAAGGAGCTGGAATCGAGCCGTTCGAGAACGGACCGTCTGCGCGTAGAGCGCGATCAAGTAAAGGCGCAATTGGCGTCGATGCCAGAACTCAACATCACGAGCGAGGCATTGCTTCAGTGGCTGGCTCACGATGGCAATCCCGAGTGCATCGGTCTCGATGAGAAATCGCAACTGGGCTGGTCGGGGGTCGGTTCGTATGACTCCGATGCGTTTGATCGCCTTCTGAGTGAACTTGGCATTCAGCAGTACGCGCTTCCTCACCCTTCGACCACGCATATCGTGGTCGGACGAGTGGGTTGGTCGAAGGAGAATCTCCTGGCCCAGATCGACATGCGGCAGGGCCAGACCCTGCGCGTGTACTCGCAGGAGATGCTGCTTGCCGCGCTCATTACCTGGCGGGATCCGTTGGATTGCGAAGACGCAGATGTTCTTGACAGCTTCAGGCGCGGTCATCCAGCGCTTGAATTCCTGGCGCAGTCCGAGCTCAAGTGGCCATCTGTCTCCGCATCCGATACGTCGGAGATTGAAGACATCGGTGGTGAAAGTCTCGGTGTAACGGAGTCGCCCTTACATGCCCTCGGCTACAAAGTTGGGGAGACGAGCGGGTTGTACCAGCAAGAGCGGGAGCAAATCCTTCGGGGGGCGTTTGAGATGGAGAACCTCCCATGGGTCGAGTCGGATGCGTACATGGAGAAGTGGGGAACGGCTCGCAGTCACCAGCGACTCTGGCGCATAGCGTTCCACCTCGCGATGCTTCTCAAAGGGCCAGTGGGTCGCGATCGGCGCAAACCCCAGACCAGAAGAGACTGGATTCAGGATCTGGACTGGCTCCACGAGAAGTTGTACACGGGCAGGAGGTTTCGTTTCACATGGCCCGACATCACCGTCAGGTAGGAGCAGTGAAACATGTCGTTATCCGCTTTGTCGACCGATTAACCGACGACGACTCGTAATATGCTTCAAAAGCTTGCCCACCACGACTGCCGCCGTTTTCCGCAAAGCGACCTCCGCCGGCCTGAGCACAAACAAGTCACATGCCGATCAAAACTTAGAAAGTCTGTCACCTCTGGAGGACGGCATGAATCTTTATAGAGGGCAGTTGGTGTGCAGCCTAGCAGGTTAGCGAACCACTCCAAATGGCTTTTCCAGCGAGATTAACGCCACTCAGGATGGCTCAAGAATAATTCCCTCTCTATGCAAACATCGAAGATTCCGTATGACGCACGTCGGGGTGCCGCATTTATTTTATTTTCCTTGGTGTCCAGCAAGGCCGCCGCGCTACGTCTCACTGATGCAGAGCAATCTTCGATTGCCAGAACACGAAATGCCTGAACTGGCCATCCTGGGGCAGCCGGTTTCACCCGTAGAAGTCATCGCGGCCGTGACCGGCTTGCTATCAGTCTGGTTCGTCCTGAAACTCAACCAGTTGACTTGGCCATTAGGCATCGTAAGCGTCGGCTGTTACGCCTTGGTGTTCTTCGAGGCAAAACTGTACGCAGACGCGTTGCTTCAACTCGCCTTTGTCGTTGCAAGCGCCCACGGTTGGCAGCAGTGGCGTAAGTGCGGGTCGTCGGCTGCGGTCGACATTCGGGTCTTGACCGGCGCACGGAACGAGCGCCTGGCCGCACTGGGCGGAGGGCTCATGGGCACAGCGGCCGTGGGCTTGGTGCTGGCTCGCTTGACGGACAGCCCCGCGCCGTTTGCCGACGCTGCGGTGTTCACGCTCAGTCTGCTGGCCACGCTGCTTCAGGCTCGGCGACGGATCGAGGGATGGTGGTACTGGATTCTGGTCGACCTCATCTCTGTGCCGCTGTACTGGAGCCGATCGCTCCATCTGACGACGGCCCTGTACTTGATCTTCCTCGTCATGGCATTTATCGGGCTGCGCGCCTGGCTGACCCGACTTCAGGCTCAACAGGCATGACAACGCAAGCCACCCACGCTCTTGTCATCGGCAAGTTTTATCCTCCGCACCGCGGCCACCACCTGCTGATAGACACCGCAGCGGCGAGTTGTGACCAGGTCTCGGTGGTGGTGATGGCATCGACTCAGGAGTCGGTTTCTCTGGCCAGCCGCGTGGCGTGGATGCGGGAAACCCATGCTGGCGCGCCAAACGTCACCGTTGTCGGGATCATGGATGACGTGCCGGTCGACTACGGTGATCCGGCCATCTGGGACCAGCATATCGCCCTGATGCGGCAGGCGCTCCAGACCCTAGTCGCGCCGGCCGTCACGCATGTCTTCACTTCCGAGTCCTACGGTGCCGAGATGGCGCACCGGTTCTCCGCACGCTCTGTCGTGCTCGACAGGGGCCGCGCGCTGGTGCAGACATCCTCAACCAAAATCCGTCGCGATGTCGTCGGCAACTGGGACTTCCTGTCCGCTCCAGTGCGGGCAGGGCTTGCCGCTCGGATCGTCGTGCTTGGCGCGGAGTCGTCGGGTACCACCACGCTGTCGCGAGATCTGGTTGACCGTTGGCGCCGGCGTGGTGGCGCCAACAGCCTCACACAGTGGGTACCCGAGTTTGGACGCGAGTACACGGTCGCCAAACTCGCCCGCTCCATCGCGCGGGCGCAGATTGAAGGCACATCCGCCCCCGATCTGGACGACCTGGCCTGGCACAGCGACGAGTTCGACCTGATTGCACAGCAACAACAGCGAGTCGAAGAGGGTGCGGCCGCGTGTGGCGGGCCTGTTCTCATCTGCGATACGGACGTCCTGGCCACTGCCGTATGGCACGAACGCTATATAGGTACCTGGCGTGAGGACTTGATTGGCTTTCGCCATGGCAGGCCTCCCACCCTTTACCTGATCACGCACCACGACGGTGTGCCATTCGAGCAGGACGGCCTTCGAGACGGCGAACATCGCCGCCCCTGGATGACCAATCGATTCATTGCGGTGTTGGACGCACATGGGTTCCCGTATCACGTCCTGACAGGTAGCCGCGTCGAACGTGCCGATAGAGCGTCAGTGCTAATCGATACCGCGCTCAAAAGGCATTGGGATTTTTCGACACCGATAGTGGAACTAGGAAAATGATCAGCCCAGTGAGATACACGAAGTTTATAAGGCGCGTTGCAGTCACCTTATTGATCCCTGCCGCGGCGGTTGCGGCTGACCCAAGCGAACCTCTGCCTGCTGTCCTTCCAAATGCCGGCAGCGTGGTCGTCATTGGTGTCCGAGAGCATTCAAGGCCGGCCAGCCTGCTAGGTGCGCGTGGGGCCATGCTGGATGCGCCGCTCAGCATGTCAGTGATCGCTGCCGATGCGCTTGCAGAACCTGGCAGCCTGTCCATTGCCTCTGTGCTTGCGCGGGTGCCTTCTGTCGGTGAAAACTTTGCCACGTCCGGTTATTACGAGAACTTCACGGTGCGCGGGTTCACGCTGGATCTGGGAAGTTCCTACCGGATCAACGGCTTTGTCGTGCCCGGCGAATTCCACATTCCCCTGGACATGGTCGACTCTGTCGAAGTGCTCAAGGGCGTTGCGGGGCCACAAGGTGGCATGATCGGCGCGGGCGGTAGCGTCAACTTCGTGACCCGGCGCTCTGACGGCCCGAACGTCCTGCGCGCCGAAGTCTCGCAGCGCGGCGGCATCGTCACCGCAGTCGACCTGGCCTATCGGCTCGGCACACCCGGCGATACCGGTCTGCGCTTGGGTGCCGCCCACGCAGAGATGCGGCCGAACCAGCCCGCGGCGGACGGTCAACGTGATCTACTGAGTCTGGCGGTCGACACCCGATTGCCACCGGGTTTGCTGATCATGGCGGACCTGATCGCACAGCGACGCTCCCAGCAGGTGGTACCGGGGTTTCAACTCCTGGGGGGAACAACACTGCCTGACAGCAAGGTGCGCGACGTCAACATCAATCGCCAGCCGTGGTCTCGGCCGGTGACCAACGATGGTGTGATGGCCGACATGCGCTTGAGTTGGCAAATCGCGGAAGGGTTGGCTTTTCAGGCTGGCGCCGCAAGCACTGTGGCCATGATCGATGACAATCTCGCGACGCCCTGGGGCTGCAACGCCAGCCCGGTCCAGTACTTCTGTTCAAACGGTGATTTCGTCCTCTACGACTATCACGCAAGAGAGCGGCGTGCGGGGCGTCATCTGACGGCGTCCATTTCAGCCGCGACACGGTCTGGCGCGGTGGCGCATGCGCTGGCTTTGGGTGTGGAAAGAGTCGACCGGACGGTGCGACAGGACAATCTCTACTCGGCGACGATTTACGACGCGATCGGGAATGGCCTTGTGCAGAATATCGCCACCACGGCAACTCCGCTCGAGGCTCCGATTGGCCTGGGCATCAACCGGCCGGCGACGCGAGCCATTCAGTCTGGCGCGGTGCTGTCGGACAACATGAGTCTTAGCGACGTGAGCGTGCTCGTCGGGCTTCGCGCTGTCGGCATCGACCAGCAGCCGTCAGGGGCTCGTGAGCACCACCTGCTTCCGCAGTTCGCAGTGACATGGACACCCACCGTCGGACAGTCCCTGTATGTCAGCAGTGCGCGTGGGGTGGAATTCGGATCAGAAGCGCCGCTGACCGCGTCGAACGCGGGCGCACTGCTCGCCCCGCGGCGCACGAACCAGACAGAGGCCGGATGGAAAGGCCACTTGAGCGCTGGGGCAGCCTGGACCGTTTCCGCGTTCCGGATGGTACGGCCCTACGAGTTCACCCAGCCCGTCGGCGGCTCATGGGCCGGGCTTGGGGATTACGTCAGCAGCGGGAGCCAAGTCCACGACGGACTGGAGGTGTCATACCAGAGCACAGAAAAGTTGCCCCTGCGGTTTGAAGCCAGCGCCGCATACATCCGCGCGCGGGCAACGGGCACGGGCGTGTCGGCACTTGAAAACGTCCAGATCCAGAACGTGCCGCGCCTGAGCAGCTTTGTTCGCGTGGTTCATGTGCCGAGCATCACCCCGGCTCTGGAGTACAGCCTGTCGTGGACACACCGCGGCAGTCGAAATGCGCGCCGGGACGGCGCTGCTACCGTACCCGAATATGACTTGCTGAATCTGGGCCTGTCCTGGAAGACCCGCATCGCATCGACGACCACCGTGCTTGCGCTCAGCGTCAAAAACCTGGCCGACCGGCGCTATTGGCGCGACGTCGGTGAAGCCTACAGCGCGGACTTGCTCTTTCCCGGCGCACCGAGGTCGGTCGCCGCATCAGCCAGCCTCGAGTTCTAAGTTTTATCGCGGGCGACTCGGCTCAGACAATGTGACCGAACCGATTCGCCCAAAATCATTTGATTCCAGGTCCAGCCGTCAAGGTGGCGCCGGCAGGAAGCCCCAAATGCCAAATATCTTGGAACCAAGGCCGCTCGCACCGAAGCCAGCATGGCCAAGGCCAATCAGCGCGCCGAGGCCTGGTGCGATGTGTTCGATGAGCGGCGGCGCAGGCAAGCCTGACAGACTTACCCTACCTCACCACACCCTTGCTGGTCAGCGCCGACTCCAGCAGCACGGTGAGGCGTCGGCCAGCTAAGGCCAACTGCGCAGGGACTGTGTTTGACCACTGAGCCTGGTAGCTGGCCGGCAAGGTGTGACCTTCCGGATAAAAACCAGCGGTGCTCACGACTCGACAGCTTTCCTCACCCCAAGTCTGCGGTGAGATGCTGTCG
>CAIPNE010000721.1 GCA_903866355.1 uncultured Gammaproteobacteria bacterium | reverse complement strand
TTGTTCTAGAGGCGAAAGACCGGCATAGCCAAGATTTGCTGGTGCAGAAGTACGACATGCTCGCCACCATGCGCCACCTCCAAGTGTTGATGGAGCAGGGCGACGATCCGCCACGTGCCACCTTATCGTTTGCAGATTACGTCGGTGAAGGAAATAGGCTGTTCAACGGTGGCAACCCAAAATGGTTGCTATTGGATCCGACCGATCAGGCCTCTAGTGCGGCCTCGTTCGCAGTCACCATGGGGACTAGCGCTAAGAATTTTGGCCACGTGGTGGATGAGAAGTGGCTGGATGGAACGGTCTCGCTCTGGTATCGCGATAACAAACAAGAAACCGTGGACGCAGCACTAGCCGCTGCCACTGCGGCGGTGCAGACCGTGGGCACGGATCACAAAACTTTTACCGTGCGCTTGGCCACCGGCACGATCCCGCTGCAGCAAGCGGTCAATCATGTGGTGGAGCGCTACCACTGGGTGGTGGTGCTGGTGCTTAACGTCTTCATTCTGATCACCTGCAGCCTGGCCTATCGCTCACCCGTGGCGGGATTGCTGCTGCTGATTCCCGTCAATTTGGCCAATGAAGTGCTCTACTCCGCCATGCACTTACTGGGCGTGGGTTTGGATACCAACTCCCTCATTGTCGCGGCCATTGGGCTCGGCGTGGGTATCGACTACGGCATTTATCTGCTGTCGCGCATCTGTGAGGAATACCACGTGACCGGTGACTGGCAAACCGCCATCACGGGGGCGCTACGCACCACCGGGAAAGCCATTCTGTTCACCGCCACCATCATGGCGATTGGCATCGCGCCCTGGATATGGTCCGGACTGAAATTCGTGGCCGACATGGGCCTGCTGTTAATTGTCATCATGGCCATCAACATGGTGCTCTCGCTGGTGGTGCTGCCCCTGCTGGTGTGGTTTGTTAAACCAAGCTTTGCGCAACGGCGCGATCTGCTGGTGGGGGAGGGCGTCGATCCGGCCCTGTTCTCGGTCACCCAATAGGCGGGGCCGTGATGGTTTAGGACTAAGGATCTGCTGCGGGAAGTCCTTCTGCGCTCAGTGTGCCGTGGTCAACGGGCCAACACCCCCATCTCCCGTAGCAGTGGACTGATGTCACGCTCAAAGCGCACGGTGTCATCAAGATAGGCCTGAAACACCATCAACAGGCCGTCCAGACCACCTGCATACAAAGCGGCCAGCTTGCTTGCCACCTGCTCAGCCGTCCCAATCAGGGGCAGCGCGCCAGCCCCTAACACCATCATGTCCAACGTGAACTGGTCGAACGAACCGCTGCCCAGACCCAAGCCCTCAAGCCAGTTGCCGGCGGCGACGCTGTCTTTGTGGGCGATGATGCGCGCCACCTCCGCTAATGCTTCGTCTTCTGAGTCGCGCCAGAGTACAAACGGAAAGCCCGCGCATTGTACTGTTCTGCCGAAGGTCGCGGCGCGCGTGCGGATATCGGCCGTGATGTCGGCGGTCGCGGCAACGGTGGGTGTACTGACAAACGCCCAATCGCACAGCCGCGCGACCATTGCTTTAGCGTCGGGCGAACCGCCCGCATTGGCGATCGGCGGTGGTTTAGCAGGTTGCGGCAGCGAATAGCCCCCGCGCACTTGATACCACGGGCTGTCGTAGTCAAAGGTGCCGGGCGGCTGGGTCCACAGCCCTTGTAGGATCTCCACGAAAGCGGCGGTGCGCTGGTAGCGCTCTGCATGGGGCAGTAGGTCGACCCCCATCATTTCAAATTCCTCGCGGCTCCAGCCACTGACGAGATTGATGCCCCATCGACCTTGCCCAATGTGGTCTAGCGTGGCCCCCATTTTGGCGACAACCACCGGATGGAAAACCGGTACGTGCACCGTGGAGAACACTCGAATTCGCGAGGTCACGGCTAACAACGCTGATGCCCAGGTGAGGGTTTCCATCGAGGTGCCTAGATAGTCCGTTGGACCGCCAAAACCCCGCCACCGGCTGACCGGGAATAGAAAATCGAAGCCCGCGGCTTCCGCCGCCAACGCGATGCGCTTGTTGGATTCGTAGGGCCACTCATCAGGGACCGTGCGATAAGTGCTAATGGCGGACATATTGCTGCAGTTGGGCATGAACAGCCCTAACTGCAGCGGCTTGCGTGTATCGCTCATAAATTTATGGGTACCTAGCGTTTAGGGGGTACATCGTCGGTGTCAGCCTAGCTTGTCGTCTCTAGCACCTGTTCGATACAGCGGATGAAATCGGCTTCGGTGTGGACTTGCGCCAGGCTGTCTGCACGCAGGGTATAACCGTACTCGCGGGCGATATTTTCATAGCGCGGTACCCGTGCCGCGAACAGTCGCGGAAACATCCACAGCACAAAGTCGTCTGGTTGAATGGCGCTCACCTCAGACAGGCTGCGTTCCTGCATAAACTGGGCGAGCTGTCGGTCGAGGAAGGCCGGTCGATAATATAACGGTTTAGGATCGGCTTCGGCGCGGCGTAGGAGTTCACGACCGTTGTCGGCAGTCGCTTCTAGGTAAATGATCAGACTGTGCTCGGCCAGCACTTCCAGTACCCGCGGGTCGTCGAGTTCGCACAAGCTGCCGGCCGAATCATTTATAAAATGCTGATAACCATAAATGTCATGGGATTTAGCGATAAATTCTGGCAAGTCGATCATCGCCGCCACCTCGGCGTCGCGGTAAAGCTGCTGGCGGCGTTTGAATTCTGCCAGCGGCAGACCCGCTTGCGCGGGGTCGCCCAACTTGCCGAGAAAACTCAACACCGCCGCGAGATTATCAACAGTAATGTTGTTAGAAATATAAATGGCATCAGAGCGGAGTAGTTCGCGCAGGAAAGGCACTTGCATCGCCTGCTGTTTGATATTGTCTAGAATCGGCTCGTTGAGATAGCGCGTGCCGATGCGGTAATCCGCCGAGTAATGGAACCAGTGCGCTTGCCGCAAACGGCTGGAAAGATGCGTTTTACCGACCCCCGACATGCCAAGTAGCGTGATGGATTTGGCCTTCCAGCGCGAAAATTGCGTCGCAGTCATTTTCATGCGGCCATGCTACCGGCCGCGAGCGGTTTTTTGAACCCATTAGCAACCTGCGTGGGCATTCAAAAAAACCTTCTCCCAGCACCGGCTAGCGCTATTATTCTGGTGTCGGTTCAAAGTAGCCTATAGGGGACGCCTGCCCTCACCGCTGACCCCGGTCAGGTCCAACATAAAGCACCTAACATGAAAACTGTCATCGACCGTCTAAACAAGCGTTCTTCATCGTTTAGAGTGCTGATTGTCGATGACGAGCCCGATCAAAGGGCCTTGTGCCGGTCCATTCTTCAGCCGCCGAAGTACGAGGTAGTGGAGGCGGCAGACGGCAACGAGGCGCTCGCGTTGGTGGCGGCACAAGATTTCGACGTCATGGTGCTCGATAAACGCTTGCCTGGTCTGGATGGTGAGGTGGTTTGCCACAAAATCCGCAACGAACTGGGCAACCTGTTGCTACCGATCATCATGGTGACGGGCGGCGGTGGCAGCACCAGCGCGCTGACATCCGGGCTGCGCGCCGGCGCGTCAGACT
>CAIPNE010000720.1 GCA_903866355.1 uncultured Gammaproteobacteria bacterium | reverse complement strand
TCTCCGTCATCTACAGCGTCATGCAGAAGTCGGGATACAATGGCCGTATCTATCTCAGCCAATCAAAAGACGGGGGAGTTTCCTTCTCGCAACCTCGGCCCGTAACGGACGATGCCGCCAGCCAGCGGTTTCCTGCGCTCGCCGTGGATAAGACCGGCCGCGCACTGGCGGTCTGGATCGATAAGCGGACCGCCCGTGCCGCCAAGCCACCCTACGATGGCGCCGCTCTCGCCTTCGCGTGGATAGATGGAGCCGGCGCGCAGCCCACATCAATCATGCGTGAGAACAGCTGCGAATGCTGCCGTGTCGCCATAACGTTCGATACGGCTGGAAATCCCGCCGCGATGTGGCGACAAATATTTCCCGGGATGATTCGTGATCACGCGGTGACGACTTTTAAGGATGGAATGCCCGGCCCCATGTACCGGGTGGCCGAAGACAAATGGAATATAGACGCTTGTCCGCATCATGGACCCGCAATCGCCATCTCCGCGGGCGGTGCCTACCACGTGGCGTGGTTCACTGAAGGAGACGCCCGCCAGGGCTTGTTCTACGCGACTTCGCAGGATGGCGGCGCTCACTTTACGCTGCCTGCGCCCATCGGAGCAGCCGACAAGAATCCGGGCCGCGCCCAATTGCTGGCCATCGGCAAGGATGTTTGGCTCGCGTGGCAAGAGTTCGATGGGACCACGGTCAGCATACTCGCGAAAAAGCGTGCCGGCACGGGATGGGCACCGTCACGGGTGCTTGCAACCACGCAAGATGCTTCCGACTTGCCCGTCCTAATCGCCAACGGGGCGCATCCGTACCTTTCATGGTTAACGGCAAAAGAAGGGTATCGGCTGATCTCGCTGGAGGCCGCGCCATGAGATGGTTGGTTTTGCTCCTTGCGTTGACATACACGTGGGGCGCGGCTGCTGCGGATGCCAGACCGTTTGTGCGCGGCACATGGCAGGAGATTCGTGCGCGCTATGTCGACAAACCCATGGTGGTGCACCTCTGGGGCTTGACCTGCGCGCCGTGCCTTACCGAGCTTCCCCATTGGGCGGCCGTCCGCAATGGGTTCCCGGAAATGAATTTTGTCTTCATCGCCGCCGATCCTGCGCCCATGCCATTCGCCGACGTGAGTGCGACGCTTGAGCGCGCCGGCATCATGCAAGTCGATAGCTGGAACTTCGCCGATAAATTCACCCAGCGTCTGCGTTACGAGATTGATAAGGCCTGGAAGGGAGAGCTGCCGCGTACCTTGCTGATCGACAAGACCGGCAGCATTACGGTGCTGCCTGGCGTTGCCAATTTGGGTGAGGTCAAAGCGTGGATTGAAAAGCGCTAAGCGGGTTCCTGCTGCGGACTGTACTCGGCGATGCCGATTTACGCGAGACGCGTGCGCCTGCACCCAGCGGCGCGGGTCGTCCTATACTTTAAAGGTCGGCCAGTTCGTTCTTGTGGGAGTCGTTCCAGCCCACTTCGAAGAGGCGCTTGGCGCCTTGGATGCCCTTCATCTCGAACCCGCCGCGCGGGATGAAGCCGAACTTCTGTCCTTTGCAGGCGTCCACGACCGTCTGCGACACCCAGATATTATCCTTCGTGGCTTTGTCGCAGATGCGCGCGGTCATTTGCACGGC
>CAIPNE010000719.1 GCA_903866355.1 uncultured Gammaproteobacteria bacterium | reverse complement strand
GTTTCTCATCTCCACCGAACTCGTGGACGACGAAGACTTCTCGCGGCGGTTGTCCACGGCGGTCATCAACTCTTATCTGCATTCGGGGATGGAGCATTTCCTTTACGGCGCCGAGAAAGTCTGCAAAAGCCTGTTTCTCAAGCGGCCCCTGCTAATTTTTCGCAACGATGGCGCGTCCGCGCGAGTGGCCAAAACCACCGCCATCAAAACCTGGGGCTCGGGTCCGCGCGGCGGCTTGGAAGGCGCGCTGGCCTACGCCAAGCTCTACGGGCTGGCGAATGTCTTGGCGATGGATATTGGCGGCACCACCACCGATGTCTCGGTCATCAAGGCGCAAAAAGTTGCGCTGCGGCCTTATGGCGAAGTCGACAACCTCGATATTTCTTTCTCGCTGCCCAAGCTCCAGAGCTTTGGTTTGGGCGGCAGTTCCATTCTGTCGGTGGTCGATGGCGCTATCCGAATCGGCCCTGAAAGCGTTGGGGCGGTGCCGGGTCCGGCGTGTTTCGCCCGGGGCGGCACCCAGGCCACCTTAACCGACGCCCTGTTAGTGCTAGGCGTGTTGGACGCAGAGAACTACCTCGGTGGCGAATTAAAGCTCGATCTGGCCCGTGCCGAACAAGCGCTGAAGGCCAATATTGCCGAGTCGCTGCAGGTCAGCGTGGCCGCTGCTGCGGCGGTCGTGGTGGCCGCTTTCCAAGAGCAAGTGGGCGCGCAGCTCCGGCTAGTGATGGCGAGCGCGGGTGTTTCACCGGCGCAGTGCACGCTACTCGCCTATGGCGGCGGTGGCCCCATGATCATCTCTGGCATTGCGCAGGCAATCGGGGTTGAACAAGTCGTCGTGCCGCGTTTGGCCTCGGTGTTCAGCGCCTTCGGCATAGGCTTCAGCCATCTCGCGCATGAGTACCAAATGCCCTTGGCCGCGGCCACCGGACGCCTCGCAGCCGCTCAGGCTGAACTCGCGGTGCGCGCGCGCCGGGACATGGCCGGAGAAGGTGTTGCGGTGGATGACTGCCGTTACGACTATGCCGTGTGGAGCGCCGACCACGACAACGTCACCGAGCAGCCGCTCGCCAACATCGCGAACGGTGGGCCGGATGCGCGTTTAACGTTAAAGGCGGTCTACGAATTGCCCGCCACGCTGTTGGTGCGCGATGAGGCCAGCGCGGGCACGCCAGCACCCAGTGCCGGCACGCTCGAGCTCAATTGGGGCGCGGGCGCGCAGTCGGTCAATGTCTATCTCGACGCAACACTCAAGCCCGGCACAACCGCCGTGGGCCCGTGTTTGCTCAAGGGCGATTATCTCACCTGCCTCATCGGGCAGGGCTGGAAGCTGCGAGTAACAAGCAATCAGGACCTGGTGCTGGAGGTAGCGAAGTCATGAGCAATCAACGGGTGGCGATCACCGAATATCTCGAAATCGATCTCGACGCAGAACGCTGGCACTGCCGCCGGTGCAACCATGACATTGGTCCTGCTCGCTCGAACTATAAAGAAGGCTTGCTGGTCCACAACCGCAACCCGCGCGAAGTCCACCGCCCCATTTTGGACGAAAGCTACCCCTTCACCTACGCGCCGGATCCGCTGTGGTGCCGGATCATCGAGTTCTATTGCCCCAGCTGCGGCACGCTGATGGAAAACGAGTATTTGCCGCCGGGTCACCCGTTGACCCACGACATCGACTTGGACATCGACAGTCTAAAAGAACGTCACGCGGGCGCTAAGGGGAAGACCAATGCGGCGGGTTAGTGTTGATATTGGCGGTACTTTTACCGACTGCTTTTTAGCCTTCGACGGCCAGTACGTCGAAACCAAAGCCCTGACCACCCACCACAACTTGGCGTCTGGCTTCATGGAAGCCTTGCAAAACGCCTGTTTGGAGCTAGGTCGTACGGTGCAAGAAGTGCTGGGCAGCGTCGATGCCGTGCGTTATGGCACCACGCTGGGCACGAATGCGCTGATCCAGCGCAACGGTCCCTTAGTGGGATTGTTGACCACCGCGGGCTTCGAATCCTCGGTGCCGCTGATGCGTGCCCGTGGTTATGGCGATGGCCTTTCGGATGCCGAACAAACCGACTTGCCGGGTGCCGACCGGCCCATTCCGCTCGTTAAAATGTCGATGATCGTGGGCATTCAGGAGCGGGTGGATTACAAAGGCACGGCCGTACTAACCGTGGACGAGGAAGACGTGCGCACCCAAGTGCGCAAACTGGTCGACGGCGGCGCGCAGGCTTTCGTGGTGTCGTTGGTGAACGCGGTGGTCAATCCCGCGCACGAACGCGAAGTCGAGCGCATTATCTTGTCGGAATATCCGACCCACGTGTTGGGTGCTATCCCCATTGTGTTGTCGCATCGCGTGGCAGGCCGTAAGGCCGAGTACTCCAGAACGATGTCAGCCGTGCTGGATGCCTATCTGCACGATCAGATGTACCACGGTATGTCCTCGCTCGAAATCGTGCTGCGGCAGAATGGCTACAAGCGCCCCATGCTACTGGTGCACAACACCTCGGGCATGGCGCAGCTCAATTCCACGCACGCCCTGCAAACCATTCATTCGGGTCCGGTGGCGGGGCTAGAAGCCTCCAACTACATTTCGGCCCAGTTCAAGCTGCCCAACATCATCGCCACCGACATGGGTGGCACGAGCTTCGATATTGGTCTGGTCACCGCCGATGGCGTGAAGTTCTACGATTTCAACCCGGTCATCGACCGCTGGCTGGTCAGTTCGCCCATGACCTACCTCCACCCCTTGGGTGCTGGTGGTGGTTCGATCGCCCGTTACGATCGGCTCTGGGATGCGGTGGAAGTGGGCCCCGACAGCGCCGGCTCCGATCCTGGCCCGGCCTGTTATGGCCGCGGCGGCAAGTTGCCCACCACCACCGACGCTAATCTGGTGCTGGGTTATTTGGACGAGCACAACTACGCGGGCGGCACTATCTCGGTGAGCAAGCGCCGGGCTGAGCGTGCGATTGAGGAACACATTTGCAAGCCCTCGGGCATGACGCTCATCGAGGCGGCTAAAGCCATCAAGCGCAAAGTCGACGCCAATATGGCCTCGGCCATCTTTAAAGAAGTGGCGGTTAAAGGCTATAACCCCAAGCACTTCGTCATTCTCAGTTACGGTGGCGGTGGTCCCATTCATGCTTGCGGCTACGCCGGTCGACTGGGCATCCACAAAGTGCTCATTCCGCCCTTTAGCTCGGTTTTCTCCGCGCTAGGTGCCGGCAATATGGATGCCCTCCATATTCACGAAAAGTCGTTGTACCTCATGCTCTACGACGCCACCAAGCGCACGATGCTGGAAGACTTTGTCGTCTTCAATGCGACCGTCGCCGAGTTGGAATCGCGTGGGCGTGAAGACTTAGTACGGCAGGGCGTAGACACCGCCGCGATCAAAACCCGCGTCGAACTCGATATGCGCTACGGCAACCAGCTCGCGCAAATTAGCGTCACCTCTCCGCTGGCGCGCCTCCAATCCATGCAGGACGTCATTACCTTGCTCGACCGCTTCAGCGTGAACTACGCGCAGCGTTTTGGCGAAGGCAGCCAGGCGCCGGAGGCCGGGGTTCGCATCAACGTTATTCGGGTCGTGTCCTATGTGGAACACGAGCGTTTGAACCTGGTTCAATCTACCGCCAGCACGCCCGCACAAGCGGTTCCGACCAGCCATCGCGAATGCTGGTTCCCAGACGTGCAAGACGGACAAATGACCGCGGTATACGACTACCGCGCGGTGAGCGAAGGCATGACAGTCGTTGGCCCCGCCCTCATCGAAACCCCCCGTACGACCTACCTCATCGAACCCGGTTGGAAGCTCACCATGGGCCTCAACAGTTCGGCGTGGTTGGTTAAAGAATAGTTCCAGACAGCGAGAGGTGGCGGCCATGGGCGGTGATCAAGAAAAGTCGATCATTGAGAAATTCCTAGAGGAAAACGTGCTGTTTCTGGGACCTGACCAGGAAATTATGGAAGACCACAGCGTGGTACCAACCACGCCGCGGGAAACTGAGGCACTAGGGCAGTTTGCAGATCCCGACCAAATCAATTTGGTGCGTCACAAGCTGCAAACCGCCTGTAACGAATCCTTCGACATGGTCGAACAGATGGGCGCGGCACCCGGGGCCAAATGGGGCGATCTCATCTCCGGGGTGTGGACTGCCAACGGCGATTTGGCGCTCGCCAGCATGGGCGGGGTGCTCATTTTCTCCGTGCTCACGCAGCATCCCGTGAAGTTCATCCTTAAATACTGGAAGGACGATCCCACCGTGGGCCTGAAAGATGGCGACATCTTCATGCACAACGATGCGCGCTACGGCAACATCCATAACACCGACCAGAGCCTCGTCTTGCCGGTATTCCACAATGGCGAGCTGATTTGCTTCACCGGGGCCATTGTGCACGAGGGTGAGAACGGCGCCATTGAGCCGGGCGGCATGCCCTCGGCGGCGGAATCGCCGTTCGACGAAGGTCTCAAAATGTCGCCGATCAAAGTCGGCGAAAATTACGCGTTCAAGCGCGACATCATGACTTTCCTGCAAAACTCGGTGCGCGAGCCCAAGCTGCAGCTCGAAGGGATGAAGTCGAAATTCTTCGCCGCCATGCGCATGAAAGCGCGCGTTGAAGAAGCCATCGCTGAATACGGCGTGGCGGCGGTTATCGCCACCTTGCGTAAAACACTCACCGATACCGAAGCCGAAGTTCGGCGGCGGCTCACGTGCTGGCCAGACGGTAAAATTCGGACCAATGTTTTCGCCGACGGCACGCTGCGCGAGAATTGCCTCATTCGCATTCGCTGCGAGCTGCATAAAAAGGGCGACGAACTCATCATCGATTTCCGGGGCTCTTCGCCGGAATTCCTCAACCGGCCCAACAACCCCGTGTTGGCGTCGCTCAAGGGCATGCTGGCGCAAGAGTTCCTAAGCTTCGTGTGGCCCGATCTGCCGCGTAATCAGGCGGTATTTGCGCCCATGACGGTGCTAACCGACCGCCGCTCGGCGCTGCACTCCTCGGCGGATGCGCCGAATGCGCAGAGCATGATGACCTTTTTCCCGAGCTTTACGGCGGTCCAAATTGCCGTGCCCAAATACCTGTACAGCTCTAGCCACCGCGCCACCGACATCATTGCCGGTTGGTACAACATGATCGTCACCTTCATTTACGGTGGCGTAAATCAGTACGGCGAACTGGTGGGCAATGTGTGTGCCGACCTCAATGGGATGGGGGGCGCGGCGCGCTGGAATCGCGACGGCGAGCACTCCATGGCACCCATTTTCGCCCCGATGGCCGACATTGGTGAGCAGGAACTCATTGAAGAAGAAGTCCCGCTGATCAAAATTGTGCCCCACCGCCTGATGCAGGACGCGGAAGGTTTTGGCAAGTTCCGCGGCGGCCATGGCTACCAGCAAATTGCCACCATGAAAGACACCTCCATGTGGGGCTTCATGTGCTGCAGTATTGGTTCTAAATTCCCCACCACCTACGGCATTTTTGGTGGTTACGCGCCGGGCACCTTGCCGCTCTGTAAGGTTAAGGGCGTGAACGTTTTTGAGATCATGAAAGACAAGCGCGAACTCATGCGCTTCACCATTCCGCAGATCATGAACGAACGCCCGTTCCCGGGTGCTAAATACTCCACGCACCACATGGGCCTGCAGTTAGAGTTCGCCAAACCCGGCGAGCTGTACATGATTACCCAAGGCGGCGGCGGCGGTTATGGCGACGTACTGGAGCGCGATCCGGAGCTCGTGTCTAAAGATTATCTCGACGGGCTAATCTCCATCTTGAGCGTTAACAATATTTACCGCGTTCTGATGGATGAAAAAACCGGGGCAGTGGATTACACCGCGACCACGGCGGCGCGCTTGGCCGAACGCGAACTCCGCAAGGCCCGCGGCAAGCCTTATCACGAGTTTGTGAAAGAGTGGGAAACCGAGGCGCCGCCCGCGGCTGTGCCTTTCTATGGTTCGTGGAAAGACCGCAGCCTGATTTATCGTGGCTCGCCCGACGACACCTGTCCCGCCGACGCCATCGTGCCCATCATGATGCCCAACCCCAAAGACCTGCGAATAGCCCAGCTCGAGGCGGAGCTAGATGCCATGCGCGGAGCGGGCGGCGCGCGGGCCTAGGCCCGCCCCAGCGCTACCTGCAGGCAGCCCTAGCAAAATGTCCGCTCAGTATCTAAAGGCGTGGCTGGCTGGTCAGCGCTCCTGCGTACTCTGGATTGAATACAGCGAGTACGCAGGACGGGTGTTTGCCGGTAATCCAGCCGACTGGCTAGAGCAGGCCACGCGTTACGCCAACACCGTGGCGCAGGCCCGCAAGCTGGTGCGCACGCAAGTGCTCACCCTCGATGTACTGGCCCCCGCGCTGTGCCGGACACCTGCGGGTGTCAGTCCCTTGGAGAGGGCGTTGGCGGTGGTCGCCGACCCTCTGGGCAAAGCCTTTGTGAGTGAGGTGCTTGATACTTGGGTGCACAAATTCGCGGGCGACATCGATTTAGTCTTAAAGCTTCGTTCGCCCATCGACCTCTTGTCTGCCTTAGGGGCGAGCGAGCCACCCAGCTTCGATGATCTCGACGACCTGAGCACCGCGTGTGCGGCGTTTATCCGTACTTTTGCCGACAAACCCCTCGCCGGACTGCTTATTTCGCGTACCCACACCACGCCTATCGATGCCGATGAGGCCGAGGCCTGCGTTCCCCTCTTGCGGGCCGCCCGCCATTACGGTTGGGTAAGCGCCTTGGCGCTGGATGCCGCACTCCTACCGGCTGGTGCGGGCGAATTGACCGCCGCCACGGACATCCTCCTAGGCGCCGAGCTGGCGCCGACCGCTTTGGTGGCACTTAACCAATCTCGGCGCGGTTTCGGCGGTGCCTTGGGTGACGCATTTTGGCAGTCGGCAGATCCGGCACCGCTGCCCACCGACCAGCTCCTCTACGGCAGCATTCCCCCCACCGCCCAGCCCGAACTGGTACTCGCGCGCTGTGCCACTTTGCCGGCTGGGGATTAACAGGGGCACGAGCAGTGCCCCGTTGGACAACTCGCCGACGGAAGCTAATCGCCACCGGGCGGGTCGACGCTAAAACCCTGCACCTGCACCTAGGTCCCGACCGGCTACGCTGGCCACCCCTTAAGGGCGCCAGCTGCCCGAAGTCTTCTCAAAAATTAGCGACTGCAGCGCCAGCAGCGTTTTATTTTTGGCCGGGCGCCCACCGAGCTGCTCGTCGCCGGCAGCATTGCTGTTCGTTAAGCCCAAGCCCATAACTCGTTCCTCGCACACCCTCATAGACCGCGCCGCCGCCCCGCTTAAATAGCCACCAGCTGTCGTTCATTAAGCTCGTCGCGGGGCGCCCTTGTGGTGAACTTACCAC
>CAIPNE010000718.1 GCA_903866355.1 uncultured Gammaproteobacteria bacterium | reverse complement strand
TTGGCATCGAGCGCGATGGCTTTATCCATCAGCGCTACCGCCAGCAAATAATGTCCGGTTTGCGCCGCGATTACGCCCAATAAATGCATTGCATCAAAATGCGTGGGTTGGCTTTCCAGTACCTGCTCATAAATGGCCTTGGCGGGCGCCAACAACCCTTTTTGATGGCAAGCCAAGCCTTCATTAAACAACGCTTGCATGGCACCTGCATTAGCCTTGTTGGCGCTGCTTTGGGCTTTTTTTGCCGAGTTTTTTAATTTGGGCTTCATGGTCAGATTGTCCTGTAAACCCCCGGGGCTGTCCTGCACTTTTTAGTGATTTTTCGAACTGTGGTGACTCGGCAAAAATGCGCGCTATCGGCGAGGCGATATGGCCGCCACGGCAGGGGCTGTGGTCTGCGTTTTGGGCCCATTCGCACCCAGCATGAGATGCCGAGCGCGCCGTGAGTTTGCTGGTTCGCAGCACCCCAGTTGCGCTGACGAACTGCGCGCTGTGGTACCTGTGGTCGCCGCACTTTTTCCACCGTTGGTGGGCCGTTAAAGCCTAGGCACGGAATCCCTGCGACGTAGGCGCTGCCGAATTGCCTGCTCGCTGCTAGAATCTCCGCTCTTTTTACTTAGCTAGGTGTGACGCATGACTGCCAGAACCCTGTACGACAAGCTTTGGGATGCGCACGTTGTCGAGGACTTTGAGGACGGCTCGTCGCTGTTGTACATCGACCGCCATATCGCCCACGAAGTCACCACCCCGCAGGCCTTTGAAGGTCTGAAGATCGCCGGTCGACCGCTGTGGCGGGTCGCCGCCACGGTGGCCGTGTCCGACCACAACGTGCCGACCCGCGATGTCCATCACATCGCCGATCCCGTGGCCAAAATTCAGCTCGAAACGCTCGCCCGCAATTGTCGCGAGCACGGCATCACGCATTTCGACATTGGCGATCCGCGACAGGGCATTGTCCATGTGACCGGCCCGGAGCAGGGCTGGAGCTTGCCCGGCATGACGATAGTCTGCGGTGATTCCCATACCGCGACCAACGGCGCGCTGGGCGCGCTGGCTTTCGGCATTGGCACCTCCGAGGTGGAACACGTGATGGCCACCCAGTGTTTGGTGCTGCGAAAAGCTAAGAACATGCTCATCGAAGTGAGCGGCAGTTTGCGCCCCGGGGTGACCAGCAAGGATCTCGTGCTGGCGGTAATCGGCAAAATTGGGACGGCGGGGGCCACCGGGCATACGCTGGAGTACGCCGGTTCAGCCATCACCAGCCTATCGATGGAGGCGCGGATGACGGTCTGTAATATGTCCATCGAAGCCGGTGCGCGCGCCGGGATGGTGGCGGTGGATAGCAAGACCATCGCGTATGTCGAGGGTCGCCCTGGGGCCCCGAAGGGCGCGGAATGGACCCTCGCGCTGGCGGCGTGGGCCGATTTGCATTCGGACGCGGGCGCGCATTTCGATGCCGTAGTCCACCTCGATGCGGCGCTCATTGAACCCCAAGTGACCTGGGGTACCTCGCCAGAAATGGTGCTGCCCATTTCTGGTCGGGTGCCGGATCCGGCAGCTGAGACCGACGAAGTCCGCCGCACCGGTATTCAAAACGCGCTCCGCTATATGGGGCTTACCCCAGGCACTGCGCTGGTCGATATTGCGATCGATAAAGTTTTTATAGGCTCGTGTACCAATTCGCGAATCGAAGATCTGCGCGCCGCCGCGGCGGTGGTACAGGGCCGGCGTTTGGCCGCCAACGTGACCTTAGCATTGGTCGTGCCGGGATCGGGTTTGGTGAAACTCCAGGCTGAAAAAGAGGGCTTGGACCAAATTTTTCGTGCCGCTGGTTTTGAGTGGCGCGAGCCAGGTTGTTCGATGTGTCTGGGCATGAATCCCGATCAACTTGCGGCCGGCGAACGCTGCGCTTCAACTTCTAATCGCAATTTTGAGGGGCGTCAGGGGCAGGGTGGCCGCACCCACTTAGTGTCGCCGGCCATGGCCGCGGCGGCCGGCATTGCTGGTCATTTTGTCGACGTGCGAGAAGGATTTTAATCATGGAAGCATTTACCCGTCTGACTGGCCTGGTGGCACCTATTGATCGACCTAACGTCGATACCGATGCCATCATTCCCAAGCAATTTTTAAAATCGATCAAACGCTCTGGTTTTGGCCCTAACCTGTTTGATGAATGGCGCTATTTGGATAAAGGTGAGCCCGATAAAGCCAACGCCGGTCGGCCATTGAATCCTGATTTCATTCTCAATCAAGCGCGCTACCAAGGGGCCACGGTGTTGCTGGCACGCGCTAATTTTGGCTGCGGATCCTCGCGTGAACACGCGCCGTGGGCGATTTACGACTATGGTTTCCGGGTCGTGGTGGCGCCCAGTTTTGCCGATATCTTCTACGGTAACTCGGCCAAAAATGGTCTTCTGCTGGTGACCCTGCCGGCCCCCACCATTGAGCGTCTGTTTGTTGAGAGCCGGGACGTCGCAGGCTATCGCCTGACCGTGGATCTGGCGGCGCAAACGGTGACCACGCCAAGTGGTGAGGACTTCCAGTTTGACTACGCCGCCGGTCTCAAACACCGCATGCTGAACGGACTCGACGACATCGCCATCACACTCCAGCAGGCTGCCACCATTCGGGCTTACGAGGCGAAACATCGCCTCGCGGCACCTTGGTTGTTTGCGCAGACTTAAGGCGATGATCTACCAGCTTGATCAGTATCGCGTGCGGTGCTTAGGCGATTATTTTATCG
>CAIPNE010000717.1 GCA_903866355.1 uncultured Gammaproteobacteria bacterium | reverse complement strand
CGGCGACGCCCCATAAACAGGGCAGGGCACGATGAAAACGCGCGATATTCCCCGCGGTGTTCAGGGCCTCTAGCCACGCGGCCGCGGGCTGCAAAGTAGGCAGTTCAAGACACAGCACGATATCCGCGCCGGCGTCACAGAATTCTTTCACCAAGCCCGCGAAGACCACCCCGGCGTGTGTCACATCACGGCCAAAATCCTGTGCCAATTGCGCCGGCCCGGACAACCCGGCCAATAAGGCCACGCCGTCGCCGAGGGTTGCGCGTAGCCGGCGAGTGGCCTCCAGTGCCGCGGCCACCCGCGTGCCCGGGGCGGTGAGGGCGGCTAATTCCAGCTCACTGGCGGACGCGCGCTCAAGGTCACCGCCCAGCGCCACCGTTATGCCGTCGGCCCCAATGGCACGCTGCAATTCCAGCAAGCCATTGGCGAGTTGGGTGGGATCGTGGAAAAACGCCTCCAACGGGCGCGCGGAGATCTGCGCTGCCACCGCCAGTGCCAGCGGTACGATCAGGCGCTCGCTGGCCCCGCGCCCCTGCGCCATGGCCTGTGCACGTTTGCGTGGCGGTTTCACACTCATGGGCGAAACGCGGGGGCCAAGGGCGTGGCATCCGGCCACGCACCGTACAGTCCGAGGATAGATTCTGGCGGTCGCCGCGTCAGCCATTCCGCCTCAAAGGTCGCGTAAGGCACGCCGCGTTGCAGGCGCTCCTGACGCGCGTTTTGGCGCAGTTGGGTGGTGCGTTCGAGGTCCACGCGCTCGCGCTCCGCGTCCCACGCCACGCGATAAATTTCCCGCGCACTCCAAGGTGAGCACAAGCCTTTCACCAGATCTTGGGCCACGGACTCCGGGTCGCGGTCGATTGGGTCGCCATAACCTGCACCGCCTGTGGAGAGCAAAATAGAGATGGTTTGATCGCCCATGATGGCGCGCGTAGAGCGGCCAAAAGGCTCGGTGGTGAGTTCGCCAAATCGCCCTGCCACCAGCCCTGCAAAATCTAGTTTGCCGTCGGCTAGTTCGGCCACGAGGGTCGACACTTTGGTGTCTTTGATCGACAAACCCGGCACCGTGGGGGGTGCGTAGCCGCCAAACAGCGGCTGTGGCGTTTGCAGCGAGGAGTTGTCGGCGATCGACATAAAAAACACCATCGGTACGTGATGGGCCGCCCAGAATTGCGCGGTACCGCAGCCGCCCCGATATTTACCGTGCCCGCCAGAATCTGGCCAGTGCTGGCTAAACGGCACCAGCATGGGAAATTCATTTTCCATGCTTTCGACATCCGGCGCGCGACCGAAAGCGCACCACGGGAAGCCGTAGGCATCCATACCGTCGTGGGTGCAGCGCGCGCCCTGGCCTTCGGTGTTGATGGTGTAGGCGATCATGTCGGCAAACGGCATATTCCATTGCGACACCCCGGCGATCACGGGGGCGTTGCCGCCGTTACCCATCGAGGCGGTGACTTGCTGCCATTCTTCACTGGCGAAGCGGGCGCGCGAGATGCAGTTGGCGATGGCGCTCATGGCGCCCGTGCAGATCATCACCGCATTGCTGGTGGCTGCCCGTGGCGTGGGCGACAAACAACTCGCTTCGGGAAAAACAAAGTCGATCGGCGCAAAGGTTGCGCTGGAAATCGGCAAATCGTGGAACACGTATTCGTAGATATAGTTGGCCAGATGGCCTACCACCGCTTGCGGATGGGCGTTGTAGCTCGACAGATTCTCCGGGCTGGTGCCGGTAAAATCGATGGTGAGATGGTCGCCCAGTTTGGTCATGGTCATGTAGCAATTACGAATCAGGCCACGTTTGAGGCCGGCGGCGTCGCTAAAATTCGCACAGCGATAAACCCCATCAGGCCAACTGGAAATACGGCGCCGCGCACCAGCTTCCGCCTCAATCAGCATGCGGCGGAACAAGCCCGTGACGAAATCTGCACCATCGCGTTCGCACATTTCTTGAATGCGCAGGCGCACGCGATCGGCCGTCGTGCAGCGCGCTTTGAGATCCACGGTTACGTTGGCTTCGGCGCGAATACCAAAGGCGATAAAGAGCTCGATGATGTCGTTATTGATGCGGAAATTGCGGCCAATTTTCATTGGCGGGAGGTTCATGCCTTCTTCAAAACGCGAGGTCGCAGACAGCGGCATGCCGCCGGGTTCACAAGCGCCAGTTTCGGTGGTGTGCGACAACGCGGCCGTCCACGCCACCAGCACGCCTTGGTGGAATACCGGCATGATCGCCACTTGATCAGGGTTATGAATGCCACCGTAGAGCGCATCGTTGGTATAGAAGATGTCGCCATCTTCAATGCCCGGGTTTTCCGTATATTTTTTGAGAATGTACTTGATCACGATCGGCGGAATGATGGCATGTAGGTAGGTGCCCGCGGAGGCGTTTACCAAATCGCCGGCCGCCGTAAACATGGCCACGATGGAATCGCCAGCTACCCCCATCGAACTGCGCGATGAGCGCATAAACACTTCATAGCCCTCGTCCAAAATGTCAGCCGTGCGCTGCAGGGCAATTTCGTAGGTGCCGCGCGACACCAAGGGCAAACAGGCGAGTTCGTGCTCGGTGGCCGGCATGACTTTCAAGGCCGCTAATTTTTCTTCAACCGTGGGATAGCTCACGCCTTTTCTCCTGAGTTGCGGTTCGCAT
>CAIPNE010000716.1 GCA_903866355.1 uncultured Gammaproteobacteria bacterium | reverse complement strand
TTAGCGCGGTGCCACCTCGCGCAGAAAACGCAGCATCTGAGCGGTGGTTTGCGCGGGTTTCTCGACCTGCACCCAATGGCCCGCGCCCGCGATAAGTTCGCTGAAGCGCAGATCTTCAAAAGACTCCGCAAACCACGACGCCCAAGTGGGGTCGTAGAGCAGCACATTGTCCTCACGACCGGCCAAGAAAGCCGCCGGCTGGGTAAAGCGTCGGCCTTCTAGCTCGGGCGTTAGCGCGTTCATGGTGGGCAAATTTCGGTACAAATTGCAGGGCCCGCGAAAGCCGCTCACCGTGTACTGGGCCACGTAATAGGCGAGGTCGGCCTCACTCAGCCAGGCGGGTAGCGTGGTTGGCCGGGGCAACACGTCGAGAAAACGCGCGCTGCGCGGGTGCTCTAGCTGTGCTATCCAACTGCCGGCCGGCGCATCGGCGGAAAGGCCGAAATAGATGCGCAATAAGCTGTCACGCAAGTCGTGCTCGAGCTCGGCTTCAATCACACCGGGGGTCTGGAAATAGCGGATATACCAAAAACGATCATCCATCCCCGGGGGATCGAGGGTGGCGCGTCCCGCCCGCCAAAACGGCACGGAAAGCCCCATCACCGAGCGACAACTATCCGGGTGGAGCAGGGCCGTGTTCCAAGCAATGATGCAGCCCCAATCGTGGCCGATGAGATTGAATTGCGCATAACCCAGCGCCTGCGCCAAACCCACCACGTCGGCGGCCATTGTGCGGATGTTGTAGGCGTCAACCTCGAGCGGGCGGGAGCTGCCGCCAAAACCCCGCAAGTCGGGCACCGCCACGCGATAGCCCGCCGCCACCAGTGGCGCAATTTGGTGTCGCCACAAGTACCAGCACTGTGGCCAGCCGTGGAGCAAAATAACCAGCGGCCCCTCACCCGCAACGACCGTCCGCAAGGTCACGCCGTTGGTGTTAATCATCTGGAAATCAGGTTCTTGCATGGTCGTAAAATCCTGGCGTCGGGAAGTCAGTAAGAGGCGGCAGTCGGCACGCCGGTCGCGCGTGGCGGCCGGTCGCGTTGCTTGAGCACACGTTTGAATTCATCGGAATCGTAACCGGCGATCTGGTTTCCATCGATAAAGGTCACCGGCACACCCACCACCCCAGACGCCCGATGGCGAGCCGCGCCAACCCGGGATCGCTCGATATCGTATTCGCACCACACCACCGCGTGGCGGGCAAAAAACTGGCGGGTGCGGGCGCAATAGGGGCACCAGGAGGTGCTCAGCATCACCACCGTCGTCGCCGGTGGAGCGGCGTCCTCGGCGCAATAAATCGCTTTGCTCGGCGCGGGATTAGCGCTCCGAAAAAGCACGGCCATCGCGATGAACACGGCGGCTAGCAGCCACAAATTGCGCGACCTCAACGCACGAGACATCAGGGTTGCCAACGGTGAAGATCGAGCTTCACCCGCCCCGCCAAATCAAAAGCCACTCCTTCGGCGGCCAGTAAATCACGCTGCTGGCTGCCGCCCGGGGAGTGCCGCGCACTGATAAAACCAGCCGCGTTGATCACCCGCTGCCAAGGAACGCTACCGCCGGCGGCCAAAGCCGCCAAGGCGTAGCCCACCTGCCGCGGGCCGGTTGGCCCCGGTACGCCGGCCAGTTGGGCAATTTGCCCATAAGTCGCCACCCGCCCCGCAGGGATCGCATTGACTACCTGCCACACACGTTGATTACGGTTAGCCGACACGGCGGGCAAAGGACCGAGCGTTCAGCGCGTGAGGAAGGCGGTGAGCGCGGCGTTGAAGGCCGCCGGTTGCTCAATATTGAACAAATGCTGGGAGTCTGGAATCACCACCAAGCGCGAGCCCGCAATGCGCTGGTGGATAAATTCGGCAGCCGACACCGGCGTGCCGGGGTCGTCCGCGCCA
>CAIPNE010000715.1 GCA_903866355.1 uncultured Gammaproteobacteria bacterium | reverse complement strand
TCTGCAACAGACGAAACTGGGGGTGCGGCGGGATAAATGGCGAATTGGGCAGCCGATAGGTTTCTTGCCGAAACACCAGCCGGCGGCGGGCCGCACCTTCCACCAAATCGAATAACAACGTGCGGTTGGAGCCGCCGAGCGTGGCCACCTCGATACGATCGATGGCGGCCTGCGCGCCAAAGCGGCGCTGCACTGCCAGGCGCAGTCGCACCGTAATCTCGGCTAAGGGATCGATCGCCGGCACCGGTGCGTTCATGCGCGGCCAAACCATAAGCGTACGCAAAAGCTCATAGCGGGTAGCCCACAGGCACGCCATTCTCCAAGACTTCAATGTACTCGGTCATGCCTAAGCCCTGCCGGTCGCCCCACGTCCAGCGGGTAAGCCCTTCTGCGATGCGCGATTGCAACGCCTCTCCGGCTTCCTCCCGGCGATTGCGCAACGGCAGCAGCGAGAGAATTTCACCCTCAATGCGCACGGCCCGCTGCGCGGTGCGCACGCCTAATTTAATGTGCTTGGGGTCTTTGTTCGCAGTCCACTCGGTGAGGACATCGAGGTCGATGATCTCCTCGTAGTCGCCGTCGTACTGCAATACCCCACAGCGGCGGGTGTGGCCCTGCCGGTCAGTAATTTTGAGCAGCATGAAGCCGCGATCAGGCCCGAAATTGGCAATGAACAGCCGATAAAAATAGATATTGGTCCAATACCGCGGACCCCAAGAATGGTCGCGCCAACCAAACCCATTGATGGTTAATTCTTGCTCGCCAACCCGGATGTAGCCCGTCGCGCGGCTGTGCTGATTGAAGTGTCCGAGTGAGAAATTTCGCCCGTACATGGTGGGCTGCGTGGCATCCAACGGCTCACCACCGTGAATGGGCGACACCCCGAGGTGCCGAAATTCCACCGCACAGGGTTGGCGCACCGCACGCTGAAAGGCCAGTCGCGGCTCGCGCATCCATTCTGGATCGGCGAGCACCATGACTTCGCCCTCGAAATTCATTTGCACCGCCGACAGCGGCGTCGTGACGGTGTAATGCAAGCCACCCGCAGAAAAGCGCTCGTTGGTGGTAATTGCCGGGCGCAAAAACTGGCAGGCCACCTGGCCGTCCGGCAGGTACAGGCACACTGAAAGTTCCGCCCGCCCCTCGTTGATCCGATTGCCCAATCGCATCCAGCCGCCGTAGCCACCGGTCTCGTCGAAGGCGTTGAGATAAACACTCTCATTGAAATTAGGTTCGGCGCTCGCCTGATGGTTGTATTCATCCTGCGCCTGAAGTCGGTATCCGCTCATCTGTCTGCTCCTGTTAGACCGCTTAGACCGCGACTGGGCGGCGCGGCCCCGTGATTGTAACCGCGTTGTCGGCCACGAACGATGCCACCACCAGGCGCGATCCGCGGGTGCTAGTCAACGCGCAGGCGACCACCGGGCCGGCGCGGCTTAGCGGTCCACCAGCGCGCCCAACCGACCTCACGGAGGCTGGGGAAAAGGGCCTTTCAGCGGCTTGTTTTCTCACCCAATCGGCCGGGCGCGACAGCCATGCTGGGAGTCTCCCAACAAAACCTCACACCCGGCGCCGTGATGCGTCTGCGCTCAAACCCTACCGGGTCTAGGGTTCTCACCGGCGCGACGTCGGGCGGCATACCCAACGCTACCTTGCCAAGGGCCGCCTAAACCCAAGGTCCTGTGCAAGGCGCCCGTGCGGTCGTCGATTGCGAAATCACGCTGACTCGGCAGTGAGCCGCGCTCCCTAAACCACCGACTAGGACCACCGACGGGCGCGCTATCTTTGCGGTAAAAGAGCGCCAAGTTTATTGGGTCACTTGGCGCTCTTCAGCGCGAAACAACCTATTTTTCGCGCTTATCGACTAGAGCGGAAACCCAGCCGGCACCCCATCCTGCAGGCGTTCAACGTATTCGGTCATGCCAAAACCTACGCGCCCGTCCCATTCGAGGCGGGTAAAACACTCCGCGATGCGGCTTTCGAGCAGCTGTCCGTTTTCCTCACGTCGATTACGCAGCGGTGCGCAATTGAGCACCGTGCCATTAATCCGCGCGGCGCGGTTCGCGGTGCGGACGGTGAGTTGGAAAGCCGTGGGATCGCGGGCGTCGTTCCAGTCATTAAAAATATCGAGATCGATGATTTCTTCGTAGAGGCCATCCACCTGCAACACACCGCCGCGGCGTATTTGGCCATCGTTGTTGGCAATTTTCAGCAACATGAGGCCGCAATCGGCGCCAAAGTTCGCCATATAAAGACGGTCGAAAAGAATATTTTGCCAGTAGCGCGGGCCCCAAGAATGGTCGCGCCAACCATAGCCTTCAACTGGCCAGTGGGTGTCACCCAGCGTAATCCCGCCCGTGACCCGAGTATGTTGATTGAAGTGACCCAGAGAGAAATCACGCCCGTACAGCCCCGGCGAGGTGGGGTCCAGCGGAATGCCGCCGTGGGCGGGCGAGGTGGCCACGTGTTCCCAGCGCACACTAGCCGGCAGGCGCTGGGCTTGCGCAAACAAGCGTTTGGGATGGCGTAGCAATTCGGGGTCGCTGACCACCATCAGTTCGCCGTCGTAGTGCATGCGCACACGCGCCAGTGGCTCCTCAATGTGAACCGACAAACCGCCGGCGTTGAAGGCATCGTTATGCGTAATGGCGGGCCGCTGAAACTGGCAGGCGATGCGCCCATCGGGCAAATAAAGACAGACCGACAATTCCGCATAGCCTTCGTTGACCCGATTACCGACCCGCATCCAACCGCCCATGGCGCGGGTGTGGTCGAAGGCGTTCATGTATACGCTCTCGTTGAAGTGGCGCTCGGCAGTGGCGCGGTGCGGAAATTCGTCGCTGGGCAATAGTTGGTAGTCGCTCATGAGAAGGCTCCTCGTAGGGCCTCGAATGCTAACGGCTAGCAGGCATATCCGGCCAGCCATCGTGGTGAT